>NZ_QWFC01000043.1:0-213336 GCF_003576265.1 Pseudomonas sp. 91RF | reverse complement strand
AGATGTGTATAAGAGACAGGTGAGTGTTTTAGGGAGGGGCGATTTTCGGCTGCTCATGAATGTCCGCTATCGGTCATTAGCGGACGCTCACAAACGACCGCTACCGGCCAAATTCAGCCACACAGCCTTAACGACGCAACGGTCGCGGCTATTGAGAAAGCGGAAGTAGCGATTTCGCAACGCCCCGGGTCCGAATCGGTCGCTGCATTCGATCGCGCGGTGCAGATCGTCTCGGACGAGTTCTTGGTGATCGATAGGTGATCATGAGGGCTGCGTCCTCGATTGGCAGAGCACGGGCTGTAGGCGCTGACTCACTGGTAGGCTGTCTCGAGAAAGTCGACGCGCTAGAATGTCATTTAACGTAGAACCGCTTACGGTGACAAAGTCTTATGAAGTCAAGAATCGGCCCAAACGGGGTGCATCTTTTCGATCGCCTTTCAGGTCTGAATGTCCTGCTAGACGAGTTGCGCCCGAATGAGGCGATTTGGTCAACGTCCCCCCGCCAGGTATCCATTGCTCTAACAAATGTTTGCGACCTTCACTGCGCGTACTGCTACGCGCCGAAGCACAAGGCGTCGCTGCATACTGACAAGGTGCTCAGCTGGTTGAAGGAACTGGATACTGAGGGGTGCCTCGGTATCGGATTTGGCGGCGGCGAACCCACGCTGCATCCTGACTTCGTCGACATATGCAAACGGGTTGCGGGAGAAACTCAGCTCGCGGTCACATTCACGACTCATGGTCATCGTCTGACGCCACAGCTGGTTGAGCGCCTCAAGGGCTCGATCCACTTCGCACGCATTAGCGTTGACGGGGTAGGTCGCACCTATGAAGAACAGCGCGGGAAGCAGTTTGCCAGCCTGCTCCGAGGTATGGATTCGATTGCGACCTTGTCGCCCTTTGGGATCAACGTCGTGGTCAACGAGCGCACGGTTGCAGAACTTGACGCGATAAGCGAGCTCGCGCAAAAGGTTGGAGCTAGCGAATTGCTGTTGCTACCTCAGCAAGCAACCACCGCAGTCGCAAGCATGGATGGGGTGGTCGGCCGAGCACTTCGGGACTGGGTTTCCAGCTACAGAGGCAGGGTTCGCCTTGCGGTCAGTGAGGCGGGTGCGTCAGGACTGCCTACGTGCGACCCCCTGCCCGATGAGCGTGGCCTTCAGGCCTATGCGCACATAGACGCATCCGGCATGCTTCGCGCTAGTTCTTACTCACCTGCCGGTGCGAAGATTGGAGACGCCGGCGTTCTGTCGGCGCTTCAGCGACTGAGAAATACCTTCGAGATTAAACGCGAGACGCAATCATGAAGATTTGGAACGGATACGGGTCTGAGCATTCGATGAACTTGGTTCTCATTGGGAGGTTCAAGCGAGTGCAAGACGCAGAGAAGGTCGAGAAGGACATTGACAGTCTCAGCGCTCAGGCCTCGAAAGATGACAGCCACTCCATCACTTTTGGTGAGCCAGAGGATCAGAGATTTTCAGATGACATGCTCTCGTTGCTGCGCAGCCTGAACCTCAACACCTTGGGGCCAACTGATCTCGGCCAACTGGCATCTGAGCATTATCTCAGGCGAGAGGGCGATCGAATCACTGTCACGACTGACGAGGCTGAGGTGTCCGCGTTCGTTAAGATCTTTATCGAGGGTGGGGCAAAGGTCGAGGTTTTCTCGGCTCACGACTACCCGTCCGATTCCGCCGACGTTAGCTGACAGGGAAAACACTGATGCCTGAAGCAAATTGGGATGTATTCAGCGAGCTACCCGGAGCAGCGGATGAAAACTTCGAGAAGCTTTGCCGCTCTCTGGTGCGCCGACACTACAGTCGCTTCGGTCGCTTCAAGCAACTCGCAAACCAGCCTGGCGTGGAGTTCCACCTCCAGCTGACGGAGTCTTGTGATCTCGGAGCGCCGCCACGGTGGATTGGTTGGCAATGCAAATGGTATCAACTGGCGAACGGACAAGACTTGGGAGCCACGCGCCGCAACAATATCATCGAGGGCATAGAGAAGACGCGAAAGCATGTCCAAGGCGTGACCGATTGGAAGCTTTGGACACACCACACCCTGACAAAGGGAGACCAAGAGTGGTTCTTCGCGCTTGAGAAAGACCGCTTCCCCGAGTTGAAGTTGGAGCTGTTGACGGCAACCGATATTGACGACCTCTTGGTTGGGCCGGGAGCGCTACTTCGAGAAACCTACTTCGGCGAGCTCGTTCTGACGCCTGCGCTACTTGCTGAGCAGTACAGGCTCGCTGCGGCTCCGTTCAAGCGCCGATATCAGCCAGAAGTTCATGTTGTCGTTGGAGCAGAGGAGAAGGTACTCAGGCGTCTGGGCGGCCAGAGTGCGTGGGAATCACTGAAGAAGCTCTCAAGTGCTCTCAAGAGGAATTGTACGGACATTGCTTCGCTGACAGGGCAAGTCAAAAATGAAATAAAGGCTGAAGTCGAATCGCTCTTGGCTCGAGCCACTGGACTGGCTGACCTGCTTGATAGCCTGCACGAGGCGCTTGGCAAGGGCGACTTCGACGCTTTACAACAAATACTGGCGTCGAATCCTTCGCAGCCGGTGCGCTATGACAGGCTGCTCTCGAAGCTGCGTGGGGCGCGTTCAGACGGAGCTCCTTTAGCCGCGAATCTGGTTGCGGACATCCACGCAGTTTCGTCGGCACTTCGCAGTCTGGATCGGTCGATCGGCGCTCGAGCCGTCGCCGTGCTTGCGGCTGCCGGCGAAGGAAAGTCCGAGCTTGCCGTCAAGGTGACGCAGGCGGACGGAGAATTCCCCGGTGGTGTTTTGCTGCTGGGCAAGAATCTCCATGCGGGCCAGGGACTTGACGATCTAGTGTCTGCCTTCAAGATTTCTGGAAGGCCGGCGGAGAGCTTCGACCGGCTGGTTGAAGCAGTAGATGCGGCGGGTCAGCGCGCGGGCAAGCGTATCCCTATTGTCATTGACGGTCTAAATGAAGCGGAAGACCCGAGAAGTTGGAGGGATGAACTCTGCAGGGCGGATGAGCTTCTTAGGGACTTTCCCTACGTACTTCTGGTTGTCACTCTGCGCAATGAGTTCACGCAGATGTGTCTGCCAGAGGAGTTTCCTAAAGTTGAGCACAACGGGTTCCAGGAAGATCCGCAGACGGCTATCGATAAGTACTTTAAGTACTACAAGATCGACGCCACCGACGCGGATCTGCCAATTGAGTTCTTGCAGCATCCTTTGACGCTGAGAATCTTCTGCGATGTGGCAAACCCTCGACGCCAGCACATTGTCGGCGTGGAGGCGTTACCCAGTTCGCTTGCAAGCCTGTTTGAAGTGCACTTCAATAAGGTCGCCGAACGAGTTGCTGAGCTTTCACCGGCGGCGCATCGCATCTATCAGGAGGAAGTGCAAGATGCGCTGCTGACGATCGCGGGTCTCCTCTGGGGGGGGAACGCGAGAAGCGTGGAGTTCCAAGCTGCACGAACGGCTGTTCGAGACGTGGGCCGTTGGGACGCCAGCGTTATTCGCGCGCTGGAGTCCGAAGGCATTCTCGTTCGAACGACTTCTGAAGACGGTGGCCAAGGAATCGCGTTTTCATACGATCTGATGGCCGGGCATATGATGGCACGGTTCCTCCTCGCCAGGCCGTCCTTGGTGCAGTGGCTGCAAAGCGATGAAGGACGTACTCAATTCCAATTCCGTGAGGCTGGATCGCATACCTTCGCCTATGACGTGTTCCAGGCTCTGGTTGGCCTGTATCCGCAACGCCTTGGCAGGCGCCAGCTTTGGCAAGAATTGTCGGACGAGAACCTTGTCATGAACGCTCTGTTGTTGACAGCGCAATCAGACCCAAGGCAAATCGGGCGGGAAACGGTGGAACGGTTCGCGCGCGCAATGCAGGAGTCGAAGCAGTTCGCACGGATGGCCTTCAAAAGACTTCGGAGCACCAGGGCAGCGCGAGCGCATCCGTTTGACATGGACTTCTTGCACGGCGTGCTCTTGGCCATGCCCAATACGCAGCGCGATCTTTTCTGGTCGGAGTGGGTTCGCGAGCGGTCTAAAGATGTTGAAGACGATTTCAAATTCCTGTCGACTAAATGGAAGTCGGGCAGCCTAGACGAACGAGAGATTCGGCGGGCGCGCTGGGTGATGTGGACGCTAACGTCGACGTCCAGAAGCCTGAGAGACGTGGCCACCAAGACCCTGTACGAATTCGCCGCCAAGCGGCCCGGGGAGTTTTTCCGGCTGGCAGTGGAGGCAATCGCCATTTCAGATCCATACGTCCCCGAGCGGATGTTCGCCGCAGCCTACGGTACGGTGCTGACCAATTGGTGGGATATTAATGCTGTGGAGATGCGTGAGGTACTGCCGAGAGTTGCTCGTGAGATCTATCAAGCGATGTTCGCGCCTGGCGCGACGCATCCCACCTCGCATGCTCTATATCAGCAGTACTGCCTGGGAACCATTGCCATCGCGAGGACGGTTGATCCGGCTTGTTTGTCTGAGGACGAGGCAGCTCATCTCGTTCCACCGTTTGACCATCTACCCAGTCCGTTCGAGAACATGCCGCATTATGACCCGGCGGTGATCGAACGTGCGAAGCGCGCGGCGATTAGAATGGACTTTGGCAACTACACGATGGGGAGACTGATTCCAGGTCGGTCGAACTACGACGACCGCAATCCAGAGTACCAACGGGTACTACCGGCAATAGTTTCGCGAATGCTGGTGCTTGGCTATGACCCCGAGAAATTCGAAGCTGTTGATCGGCAAATGGACTCCGGTCCTCGTATGGGAAATGACAAGAACAAGGTCGACAGATACGGGAAGAAGTACGGCTGGATTGCTTACTTCGAGATGTGGGGGGTGCGGTACGCGCGGGGCCTCCTTGCCGAAGAACGCAGCGCTCGTCCCTCAGATGTGGACATCGACCCGACGTTCCCGCTTGAGGCCGCGAGCATTGACCTGCCGCTTCCAGACTTGTTCGGCAGTCAGCCTACGGATACTGGCGACTGGATAGTGAGAGGTCCGCAACCAGACTACCGTGGCATCCTCGAATTAGCGGAGATTGATGGCATGACGGGGCCATGGGTCGTACTTGACGGGTTCCTCGAACAGAACGCCCCCGCTGATGACAGACAGGTCTTCACCTTTCTCCGAGGTGTACTCGTGGACAGCGGAGAAGTCGACCGCTTGTGCACGTTGTTCACTGGCCTCGAGTACCCCGGCAACGACGCCATTCCGAGCGAGCCAAGCTACTACTACACCTATGCGGGTGAGATGCCTTTCTCTTCGATTCCGGGACTGCCTGTCACTGACGAGCAAGAGGGTGACCGTGTCGAATACATGGTGTCCGCTGATAGGTGGTCAAACAATGGCATCGCGGTCGACATCCCAGTGCAGAAGTACAATTGGGAGAGCTACCACAGCGTGGTGAACCAGAACAGCGGTGCATGCCTGCCCGCTAAACAGCTCTGTCAGGCTTTGAGTCTCAGGTACTGCGCCAACAAATGGGACCTGCACGATGCTGCAGGCGTGGCGTCCCTGTACCGAGAAGTCGGTGAGTATGGCTCGCAGGCCAGTGGCTTTTTTAGCTATCTGCGTCGTGACCTTCTTGATAGCTACTTGACGCAGTCCGGCAAGGCGCTGGTATGGCTAATGTGGGGAGAGCGTGGCTTCCATCACCGGTCAGTAGAGGCGCACAACCTGTACGAGTACTACGCGAACCACCAGCATATTCACAAGCTTACTCACATCTATCAGCCTGCTTCGAGCACTCAATCGTAGACCGAATCAGGCGAGTTGGACGCCGCCTTTCTTGGGCGCAGTAGATGTTTTATGTAGGGCAGGGAGCCAGCAGCGTATTCATTACTCGGTGCTGGATGCACCGTTCGACATCCTGAGAAGGTCGCGGCACCTTCAAATCAGCGCCTCAAATGTCCGCTCTCCGGAGCACCATTGGAGGCACAACCGGAGAACACAGCAATTGGACTCGGCATTAGCTTTCGAACCGCATCGGACTTCAGTGTCTTACAAGCGGTTAGTCAACCAATTACACGCCGATGACCGCTGGTGACAATCGCGGTCTGTAGGCACACAGACATCTATGGCCGGTTAAACTAGGTATTGGCTACCTGCGTCTGGCCGAAAGGGGCTTCTTCGTGGCTACGCGTTTGGGACAGTGAGTGTCGCTTCTGGGTCGAAAAGGTCGCTCGGAACGACTGCTTTTGGCCGAAAGCAGCCACTGAAGAACAACCACAACCGGCCAGAAGCAGCTAGTCAAATCGAGCACCCATCGACATACACGCCCAATACCTCGACAGGCCTTATCAAAGGGATCAACGCTTTATTCCACGCACTGCATTCCGGCAATCCAGTAACAGGTCATCCAGAAAGGGAGTGATTTCCAGCAATTCCATGAGGCCCCCGAGCTCTACAGCAGCCGTTCTGATCGGTGACCAATCGTCGTGATCAAATATGAACCAGTCATCGCAGTGAAATGCTGCTTCGCTCAGGTCATTGCATAGCTCCCAGGTCGCCTGTAGCCGTGTTTTGATCTCTGTTGGCAATGCGCTGCCGCAGATTGAAAGAACTTCGTTCAACGGCAGCATCATTTCAGACCAGGCTTCACATGCCGGGCAGTAGGGGATTGCGTTCCGCTGTGAATCCGCAGGAAGTGCCAGAAATTGCAGGGCCGGGATTGCCTCGCACACGGCGAGCACTCGTTTGTACTCATCCTGGCCGTACCACTCCCATAATGTCGTTGAAAAACCCATCATCAAACTCCAGAAAACCAATCCAGTCGAACGGTCTACAACGGGGCTGCTCAACGCGCTCAGGCTGTTCTCGCTCAGATCGAACGATTGCTCAGGGTTGTGGATTCAACCAGTGGACTCAATTGGTCGCAATCGCGTATCTGAAGTTCTTCCAGTTTGCACCGCAGCAAGAAAAGGGAGGCGGGTTTATTTTCGGAATCCGCCCTCATTTTTTTCCACCCGTTTAACCCTCCAAAAATCCACGTTTAAAAGACACCATTCGTAACGCCCTCAAGGCTACACAACCTTGCGTCATTGCCTACGACTACGCCAGAATCCGCCGGCTTGTGTGTCTAGGGTGCGGGTTTTATCGTTTCCGGGTCACTGAAAAACAGTGATCGGGTTTGGTAGCCCGGTTCCCCATATGACGCATAACGTCACCTATCGCGGGTGCCTTTTCGGTATCTGACTTATGGTGGCCATGCGCAGGGCGTCTTCGGGCGCGCCGGATTTTCCATATGGGCCGGTCTACCAACCTTCGTATGGCCACCACCCCTCGTTTGGTAGCGAGAGTGATGGCTCCTTAAGTCCCATATGGAGTTACATCAATGATCAAACCAACACCCAATCCACCAGAAACCGATCCGGTTTCCCCCTACCAATTCCCTGATTCAAGAACCCTCAACGAAGCCGCCGAACGCGCCCTCGACCATTACCTCACTCCGCAACAACGCATCATGGGCAGTCACACCAAACATGACCCCATGTTCCTGGCCAACCCCGCCTACAACAGCGAATCCCTCCTGGCCAATGCCAGCGAATCCCTCGATTCCGCCAGCGAAATGCTCAGCAACTTCGCCGCGATCCTCGACCCCGGCCACCGCAAAACAGCGCTGGGCATCGCGCAGGTGGTGATGGTCGCGGGGCTGGCGGTGAATCAGGCGCTGGATCATGTCGAGGTGAAGACGTGATCGGCTGAGCGCTGTCGCTCAATAGCCGAAAAGAAAATGGCCGAGGTTGTCAGGTGTCACTGACGACCTCGGCCATTTTTCTTTTTTCCTGCACCTCTCAATGTTCCAACAAAGGGGAGGCCTCGTCAGTCCGCGATATCTACGCTTTCCACCCGCTTGACCACCACTTGGCGAGCATCCCGCCGTACCGCCTGCGGAGGCACGCCGAACCCCCGAATGAACGCTTCACGCATATGGCGCCGATCGCGAAAACCGGATTCGCTGGCGACCACATCGAGGGAGTGCCGGCTCTGCTCGATCATCAATCGAGCGGCCTCCAGGCGCAGACCCTCGATGGCTTTTGCGGGAGATTGTCCGGTTTCCGCACTGAATATGCGGGTGAACTGGCGAGGGCTCAGGTGCGCCACGCCGGCCAGTTCTTCGACGCTGAGCGGTCGGCTCAAATGCTGGCGTGCATAGTTCAGTGCGCTTTGGATGCGGTCGGACTTGGGTGCGAGGTCGAGCATTTCCGAATGCTGCGACTGCCCGCCGGAACGGTGCTGGTGCATCACCAGTTTGTGCGCCACCGAGCGGGCGACTTCGGCGCCCAGATCTTTCTCCACCATGCCGACGGCGAGGTCGAGGCCGGCGGTCATGCCCGCGGAAGTCCAGAAGGGGCCGTCGACGATATAGATGCGGTCGACGTCGACGCTGATTTCGGGATGACGTTTCTGCAAGGCCTGCGCGTAGGCCCAGTGGGTCGTGGCGCGGCGTCCGGTCAGCAGGCCGGCTTCGGCGAGGATGAAGCCGCCGGTGCAGATGCCGACGGTGCGCCGCGCCTGATTGCCGGCCTGGCGCACGAAGTCGAGCACAGCGGAGGCTGTGTCGGTTTTTTCCGGATCGTTGACCCCGACAACGATCCAGGTGTCGGCCAGTCCGGGCGCCTCGAGCGGGCGGGTTTCCATGGCCAGCCCCAGCGAGGAGCGCACCGTGCCGCCGTCCGGCGAGAAGTTGTCGACGCTGTAGAAGGGCGCTTCGGCGATCTGATTGGCGAACTCGAAAACGGCTTGAGTCGCCAGGGAGAGCACCTGAAAACCGTCGGTGAGCAAGTAGCCGATGCGATGCATGGTGATTTCTCGGATGTCCTGAATCACTACCTTATACGTCATTTGAGATATGGCCAAGCCGTCGCATCCTGTTCTCCAGTACTTCCCACAACCCTGGAGACTCGACATGACTCAATCCCGCCTCGGTACCGCCCTGATCACCGGCGCTTCGTCTGGCATCGGTGCCATTTACGCTGAACGCCTGGCCCGCCGTGGCCATGACCTGATCCTGGTCGCGCGCAATCGCGATCGCCTGAATGTCCTGGCCAAGCGCCTGAACGAAGAAACCGGCCGCCACGTTGAAGTCCTGGCTGCCGACCTGTCCGAAAAAGCCGATCTGGCAAGGGTCGAAGATCGCCTCAAAACGGACGCCAACATTTCTCTGCTGGTGAACAATGCCGGGGTTGGTGCGACTCATCCGTTGCTGGAGTCGGACGTCGACAAGCTCGACGACTTGCTCACGCTCAACGTGAACGTGCTGATGCGCCTGACTTACGCGGCGGTCCCGGGTTTCGTCGCCCGTGGCGGTGGCACGCTGATCAACATTGCCTCGGTCGTGGCCATTGCCCCGGAGGTGTTGAACGGTGTTTACGGCGGCTCCAAGGCTTTCGTCCTGGCGTTCAGCCAATCCTTGCGTCACGAACTGGCGGACAAAAATGTCCGGGTCCAGGTGGTGCTGCCCGGCGCGACGGCTACCGAATTCTGGAGCGTGGCCGGCACACCGTTGGAGCATCTGCCGGAGGCGATTGTGATGCGGGCGGACGATATGGTGGACGCCGCGCTGTCCGGCCTCGACCAAGGCGAATTCGTCACCATTCCGGCACTTCCCGAGATCGCCGACTGGAATGCCTACGAGGCGGCGCGCCAGAAGCTGATGCCTGATCTGTCGCGCAGTGAGCCGGCTGCACGCTATCGCGACTGATCTTCGACGCAGGCATCGATTTGCGAACGAAGGGGGCTACGAACATAGGGGCCGAAATTACCGCCTGAAGTTCTCACTCCGCACGCGTCAGGCTTGAACGACCGTGCAAAACTCCTATGATGCAAAGGGCCTGCGCCTGTGGCTTGCAACCGGCGACGCCCCCTTCGTTTCCCAGTGAGATCGCCCCTCGTGGAGTCTATTCCAGACGCTTTGCATGAATCACTTATGACCCGGTTCGTGTTCGGGCCGTTTTGCGTCGTTCCAGGCAAAAGGCTGCTGACCAGAAACGGGATGCCGGTGGAGATCGGCGGTCGGGCGCTGGATCTGCTGATTGCCTTGCTCGAGCAGCCCGGGCGGGTGCTGTCCAAATACGATCTGATCGAAAAGGTGTGGCCCGACAGTGTGGTCGCCGAAGGCAGTCTGCGCTTTCACATGACGGGGTTGCGACGGATTCTCGGGGATGGCGAGGAGCACGCGCGTTATATCGCGACCCAGGTGGGTGTGGGTTATGCCTTCGTGGCGCCGCTGGAAAGGCAACTGTCCGGGGGGCAGCCGACGCCTACGGAGACCGGGCATCCCAGGGCCGCTTGCAGCTTGCCGCCGCGGGCGAAACTGATTGGTCGCGAAACCGACCTGCAACTGGTCGTCGATCATCTGCAGCAACCCAGGTTGTTCACCCTCGTCGGTCCCGGGGGTGTCGGCAAGACCAGCCTCGCCATCGAAGTGGCACATCGCATCGCCGCCCAGGGTTACGAACGCGTCTGCTTCGTCGACCTGGCTCAGGTGGAAGACAGCACGCTGGTGCCTTCAGCACTGGCCAGGTCGCTGGAAATCGCCGTACAGGCCGAAGATCCGATGTTCGTGTTGCTGGCGCATTTGCGCGAACAGCGACTGATGCTGGTCATCGACAATTGCGAACACCTGATCGACGCCGTTTCGACCCTTCTGGAACAGATCAGCGACAGCGCGCCCGACGTGGGCATTCTGGCCACCAGTCGCGAGCCGTTGCGGGTGCGTGGCGAATACGTTCATTGGCTCAATCCGCTGGAGTTTCCTCGCGAGTCCCGGCACCTGTCGACTCAGGAGCTGCTGGCATTCGCAGCGATCAAACTGTTTGTCGAACGCGCGTCGTCGAGCAATGCGGCGTTGCTGCTGGAGGCGGATGGCGGGCAAATGATCGCGGACATTTGCCAGCGCCTGGAGGGCATGGCCCTGCCGATCGAACTGGCGGCGATGCGGGTTGCCAGCCACGGCCTGAAGGCTACGCACGCCTTGCTCGGCGAGCGGTTTTCACTGGGCTGGTCGGGGCGCCGGACGGCGGTCCCGCGGCATCAGACGCTGCGTTCCATGCTCGACTGGAGTTACGACCTGTTGTCGGCACCGGAGCGTCTGGCGCTGGAGCGGTTGTCGGTGTTTGTCGGGCCGTTCTCTCAAGAGGCGGCGTCTCAGGTGGTTGCCGAGTCCCAGTCCGAAGGCCCTGCGGTGGCGGCGATCCTCGATGATCTGGTGTGCAAGGGGCTGGTCACGGTCGATCACAGTGATTCGACGGACTCCTATCGGCTGCTCGAGATGACACGCGCCTATGCCCGGGAAAAACTGACGGCCCGGGGCGACGCCGAGGTGAACTCGCTGGCCTTCAGGCATGCGGCGTATTACATGGATCTGTTGGGGCATCCCGGCACCTCGCCCGACGAGTTTTTCCGCAACTTTGCGCGCCTTGCCAGTCAGTTGGGCAACGTGCGCAGTGCGCTGGAATGGAGCTTCGGGCCCCATGGCGATCCGGGCCTGGCGTTGCCCCTGGCAGCGGCGAGTGCACCCTTGTTTTTGCATTTTTCCTTGCTGGTCGAGTGCCGGACCTGGTGTGCCCGGGCCGTGGAACTGCTCGAACTGGGGTACTACGGCACGTCGACCGAAATGGAACTGCAGGCGGCGCTCGGGCTGGTGCTGATGTTCACTCAGGGCAACAGCGAAGCAGCCGAGAAGGCCTTGCTCCGGGCGCTGGATATCGCCGTTGCGCTGGCTGACCACGGGTCGCAGTTGAGGCTGCTGGGCCGCTTGCAGATTTTCTACGAACGCATTGGTGATTTTCCTTCTTCGCTGGCGTGGGCGGAGCAGGCAGCCGTGGTCGGCAACCTGCTGAATCAGCCGGCGGCCATCGCGATTGCTTCATCGCTGACCGGCATCTCCCATCATCTGCTGGGCGATCAGCGTCTGGCGCGGCAGGAGCTGGAGCGCTCGCTGCGCAACAGCTTGCCGTCCCATCCCAGCCACACCATCTACTACGGCTTCGATCACCGCAATCGCACCGGGCTGGCACTGGCCCGTTCGCTGTGGTTGCAGGGCTTTCCCGATCAGGCCCGGCACTGGGCCGAACTGATAGAAGCCGAGGCGTCGGCGCTGCAGCATCCGGTCACCTACTGCATCGCCATGGTCTGGATTCTGTGCATCTACATCTGGACCGGCGATCTGGAGAAGGCGGCCGCCAGCCTTGAACGGTTCAGTGCCGTGGCCGAGACCAATGCTTTGGGCCCCTATATTGCCGCCGCCCAAGGCTTGCGGGCGGCGATTGCGATCCGCGCCGAACAGCCTGGCGATGCGGTGCCGCTGCTGGAAGAAAGCCTGGCGCGGCTGCGTGGCATGCGCTACGAACTGCTCACGACATCGTTTGAAATCGCGCTGGCCGAGGGCCTGATTCTGGGTGGGCAACACGCGAATGCGCTGGTGCTGGTCGACGGCACCATCGATCACTGTCGTCAGAGCGGGGACGCCTTCGCGCTGCCGGAACTGCTGCGAATCAAGGCCGGAATTCTCAAGGAAATCGATGGCGAAAATGTCCAGGCCATCACGACCCTGCTTGAGGCGTCCATCGCGCTGAGCCGCGATCAGGGGGCCTGGGCGTGGGAGCTGAGGACTTCGATGGATCTGGCCAGGCTCTGGCTGGAACAGGGCAGGGCGGAGCAGGCCAAGGCATTGCTCGGCGCGTGTCGCGAGCAGGTTTCGGAAGGTTTCGACACCCTTGACCTGCGCCGGCTGGAAAACCTCTGGCAAAGCCTTCGCGTCACGCGGGGGTGATCAGCGCCGCCATTTTCACCAGATCCGCCAGTGAGCGGGCCTTCATCTTGCGCATGACCTTGCCCCGGTGGGCCTTCACCGTGATTTCGCTGATCTCGAGGTCTGCGGCGATCAGTTTGTTCAGCCGACCACTGACCACTGCGGCCATGATTTCCTGCTCGCGGGGCGTCAGGGTCTTGTAGGCCTCAAGCACGGAACGCAGGGCTTTTTCCCCCTCCAGAGCCGCGCGGCTGCCTTCGAGCGCATCGCCCATGGCGGTCAGCAGCTCATCATCGTTGAACGGTTTGGTCAGAAACTCCACCGCACCGGCTTTCAAGGCCCGCACCGTGCGCGGAATGTCTCCGTACCCGGTGATGAAGATGATCGGCATGTTGTAGCGCTCGTCAGCCAGTGACGTCTGCAGATCCAGACCGTTCAAGTCAGGCAGGTTGATATCCAGTACCAGAAAACTGGGTACCCGCGCGCGGGGCTCGGCGAGAAAGTCCTGCGCGGATTCGAAGAGTCGCGGCTGCCAGCCGGCGCATCGGATCATCAGCTCCAGCGACTCGCGTACGGAGATGTCGTCATCCACAACGAACACCACAGGCGTGACATCACTCATCGGCAATGCTCCGTGGCCGGGGGACACTGTGTGATTCGAGTTCAACATGTCGATTCCTTTTCTTTACCGCTTCGCGTTCAGTCGAGGGGCAGTGCAGCGCTCAGGGCCTTGATCAGTTGCGCTTCACTGAAAGGCTTGAACAGGCGCTCCACCGCGCCGGTGTTCAACAGCTTTGCCTGTTGGCTGGCGTCGGCGTGAGCGGTGATGAAAATCACCGGGATGCGATAGCCGCGACGCAGCAGTTCCTTGTGCAGATCCGGCCCGGACATGCCCGGCATGGCCACATCGAGAATCAGGCAATCGGTCAGGCCGAGATAAGGCGAGGCCAGAAACGCCTGCGCCGAGGCGAATGCCTGGACAGCGAATCCGAACTCCCTGATCAGGTCAGGCAGCGATTCACGAACCGACTCGTCATCATCGACAACCGATACGAGCAAGTACTTACCCATCAGTGATTCTCCATGACGCGATCACAGGCCTCGCGGTTGTCGGCATTCGGGATTGAAAAGGCGAACGTCGCACCCGGGCCGTCGTGGGCAGTGGCCCGGAGTTGCCCGTCGTGGTGTTCGATAATGGAGCGACTGATCGACAGACCGACCCCCATGCCCGAGCTTTTGGTGGTGTAGAAGGCATTGAAAATCCGTTCCATGTCCTGTGGATCGACCCCGGTTCCGCTGTCCTTCACCGCCAGATAAACGCTCCGGTCTTGCTCCTGGCCGGTGCTGACGATCAAGTCTCTGGCGCGACCGGTGATGCTGCTCATGGCCTCGACGGCGTTCATGATCAGGTTGAGGATCACCTGTTGAAGCTGGACCCGGTCGCCCCTGACCGGCGGCAGGCCCTCGGCGAATCGAGGATGAAGCACCACGCCATTGCGTTGCAGCTCGCCCAGCAGCATGGCGATGACTTCCCGTGCGGCGTCATTGAGATCGACGTTTTCAATGGTGATGCTTTTTTTCGAGAACAACGCTCGCAAGCGGTTGATCACATCGGCGGCCCGATTGCCGTCGCGAATGGTGCGGCGTGCGGTTTCCAGGGCTCCGTCGACATTCGGCGGATCGGCTCCGAGCATCCGCAGGCAGGTGCTGGCGTTGGTGATGATGCCGGCCAGCGGCTGATTGACTTCATGGGCAATGGACGCGGTGACCGCCCCCAGGCTGGCGACTCTGGCCAGATGCGTCAGTTCGGAACGGGCTTTGGCCAGAAAGGCTTCCGCCTGTTTGCGGTCTTCGATGTCGGTGTTTTCGCCATACCAGCGCACGATCCGGCCCGCCTCATCGCGCTGGGGCACGGCGCGGATCAGAAACCAGCGATAAATGCCGTCGAAGCGCTTCAGGCGAGCCTCATACTCACCGGCATCGCCCGAGTGCAGAAGCGCCTGCCAGTAACCGCCGAGTCCGGGGGCGTCGTCGGGATGGATCGATGCCACCCAGCCATCGCCGCACGCCTCTTCGAGCGACATGCCGGTGTAATCGCACCAACGCCGGTTGACGAATCCGACGCTGCCTTCGGGCGAAGCGCTCCAGACGAATCCGGGAACGGCATCGATGATGCCGCGCAGGCGCTCCTCCGAGCTGCTGACCTCCGCGAGGGCTTTGGCGATCAAGACCTTGTCCCGTCGGCGCTCGTCGATATCGACCTGCAACACGCACCAGCGAGTGATGGTGCCTTCGCTGTTCCTGACCGGCAGGCCGCGCACATGAAACCAGCGATAGACACCGTCGGCGCGCCGAATCCGATGCTCGATATCGTAGGGTGTGCCGGTGCCGACCGAGTGCATCCACGCCGCGCTGACCGATGGCAGATCGTCCGGGTGCAGGGTGTCGCTGGCCTGCCAGTTTTTCAGTTCATCGAGGGGGATGCCGATGTAGTCCAGGATTTGCCGGTTGACCTGCTCCAGCTCGCCGGACGGTGTCATGAAGGCGACCATGGCCGGAATGCTGTCGATGATCGAGTCGGCCTCGGACATTGGCAGGGCCCCGTCATTGACGTGGCCTGGACCGTCTTCGATGACGCGCTCCCGCTCGTTCGCCATGTCGATTCTCATTGTGCAGTCAGCGTTGAACAAAGATGCGCCTTCTGATGGCACTCGCCCATCATACTTTGGTGTCGCTTGCCGCGAATATCGGTCGCCCTCACGCATTGCGATGCGCATCACAGACCGCCCGGGGCTTTTGTAAGCCACTGTATCTACGGCCCCTCAAGCCACACAAGCATGCAAATGAGCCTGTTCGCGAAACTGCGCGGATACACCGCCCGGCCACCCTTGGCGCTGGTTTCAACGTCCTCCGGCGATTGAATGAAGACAACGTGACGCCCGCGTTCCTGCCACCCGCTCGGCAGCAGGACAGGTCGTCCCTGTGGCAGGGCAGAACACAAATGAAAGCAGTCGTGATCCAGGCCTTTGGCGGGCCCGAAGTCTTGACGGTGCAAGACATTCAACTGGCTGAACCGGGACCCGGACAAGTCCTGGTCAAGGTCATGGCGGCGGGCGTCAATTTCATGGACACCGGTGTCCGTCGCGGCCTCGGCGCTGCCTGGGAGCTGCCGCTGACACCGGGTGCGGAAGGCGCCGGTGTCGTTCTGGCCACCGGTCCGCAGGTGACGGAATTCGCTGTCGGTGACCGCGTGGCCTGGCATTACGTGCCGGGCAGCTACGCCGAACAGGTGATCGCCCGGGTCAGTCAGTTGGTGCCGTTGCCGGACGAGATCGACTTCAGCACCGCCGCCAGCCTGATGATGCAGGGCCTGACCGCCAGCAATCTGGTGGACAAGGTGCATGCGATTCAGCCGGGCGATGTGGCATTCGTGCACGCGGCGGCGGGGGGCGTGGGGCTGATGCTGGCTCAGTTGATCAAGCTGCGGGGCGGCAAGGTCATTGGCCGGGTGTCTCACGCCGACAAGGTGGAGGCGGTGCTCGCGGCCGGGGCTGACTACGTAGTGATCGGGCGCGCGCACAACATTGCCGGCCAGGTCATGCGCCTGACGGAGGGGCAGCGGGTGAATGTGGTGTACGACGGCACCGGTGCGGAGGGTTTCGCCGAATCGTTGAGCCTGCTGGACCATTTCGGCACTCTGGCCTTGTACGGGCCGTTCATGGACCCGATCCCGCCGATCGATATCTTCAGCGTGCCGCGCAGCATCAAGCTGACGTATCCCTCGGTCATGCACTACGTGCGCAACCGCGAGCTCCTGCTGGAAAAGTCCCGGCAACTGTTCGCGTGGGTCAGCACCGGCAAACTGAAAACCTTCATCGGCCAGCGTTATTCACTGGACGGCGCGCAGCAGGCCCATCGCGATATCGAGTCGCGCAATACGACGGGCAAGCTGATCATTGTTCCTTAGTGCCACGCCAGATCAGCAGCGCTGCCAACAGCTGGCTGCCGGCGAAGAACGTGAACAGCTCTTGCGCGGTCCATCGGGCATCCAGCAGAAAACCGGCGACTATCGGCGAAATGATCGCCCCCAGACGCCCCGTCGCCAGCACCACGCCGACGCCGGTCGTACGGACTGACGTGCAGAACGCCTGAGGGGCCAGGACATACAGGGCGGCGACCGCACCGTTGAGCATCAGGCCAAGCGTGACGGCCACGAGCGCGGCCAGACCGGGCACGTGCGAGGCCGGCACCATCAGTGGCAACAGGGTGGCGTTGAGCAGCAGGAAACCCGACGACAATCGCCGGCAGCCATACCGATTGGCCGCCAGTCCCAGCAACAGGGCGCCGAGCATGCCCCCCGACGACAACAGAACGCCGATCCGGGCGCCTTGCCGATCGGTAAAACCGTTAAGGACCAGAAGACTCGGGGTCCAGCTCATCACGAAGTAAAAGCAGAACATCAACAGAAAGAGTGCCAGCGCCAGCGACATGGTCTGTTGCCACTGACCCGGCGAAAACGGTCGGCCGGCATTGTCTGGCGACGCTGTCGTGGCAGGCCCACGGCGTTCAAGTGCCAGAAATGACGGCGACTCTCGCAACCAGAAGACGCCCGCCAACGCCGCCGCCAGCGTGATACAGCCACCTGCGAGAAAGACATACCGCCAGCCCATGAAATCATTCAATACGTGAGCCAGCACCCCGCCCAGGCTGGCGCCCATGGCGAAGGCGAGGGATTGCAACGCGATGGCCAGGTTGCGCCGCTGCGCGCTGGCGTGCTCGAACGTCAGCACGTTCGCCCCCACCAGCACCGCCCCCGTGCCGATGCCGGTCAGCAATCGCAAAAGCATCAATACGTGATGATCCTGGCTCCAGAACGACAGCAACATGCTCAGTCCGCCGAGCAGCAGGCCGGCGAGCAATAACGGCCTGCGCCCGAAGCGGTCGGCCCTCGGCGCGGCCAACAGCGAACCGAGCGCCATCCCGACCAGGCTGGCGCTCAACAACAGGCCCGTTTGCGCGCCGTTCAACGTCCACTCCGCTGAAACCCGGCTGGCGGTGAAGGCCATGGCCATCACGTCCAGCCCGTCGATCACGTTGAACAGCATGCACAGCCCGATCACCCACCACTGCGAAGTGGTCGATGCCGTGCCGCACGGGCGCTCAAGCGCTGTTTCCCCACGCATCCGCAATCCTTGTTCTGCCAGGTCATTCGAATGGGCCGGCTCGCCGAGCCGTATCCCCGCCGCATTTTGCCCGTTAACCGCTGCTGAATTCGAGCGCGATTTTGCGCGTCATACCAAGGTATCGACCGACACCATCGTGTAATCGCTGCGAGGGTGGCGGGGTGGTCTGATCCGATTGGCGATGCCTTTCGAATAATGACTACAAGGAGATCCAACATGGTTGCGGTTACGTGCGGTTCCACATGGCGCCATTGCCTGGCGTCAGCCATCAGAAGAGGGGCCCTGGGCCTTGCCGTGCTGGCAGGCAGCAGCGGCGCCTGGGCCACCAGCCCGACAACCGATCAGTCGCAAGCCATTCGCCCGTACCACGTTCATGTGGATGAGGCGAAATTGACTGATCTGCGCAAACGCATCGCCGACACCCGTTGGCCCGACAAGGAAACGGTCAACGACGTGTCCCAGGGCGTGCAACTGGCGCAGGTCGAGGCCCTGGTGAAGTACTGGGGCAGCGGTTATGACTGGCGCAAGGCAGAGGCGAAACTCAACGCCTTGCCGGAATTCGTGACCACGATCGATGGCGTCGACATTCAGTTCATCCACGTGCGCTCCCGCAACCCCAACGCGATGCCGCTGATCCTCACCCATGGCTGGCCGGGTTCGCAATTCGAGTTCCTCAAGACCATCGGCCCGCTGACCGATCCCGTGGCCTATGGCGGCAAAGTAGAGGACTCGTTCGACGTGGTGATTCCGTCGATTCCCGGTCACGGCTTTTCCGGCAAGCCGACCGAACTCGGCTGGGGGCCGGACCGGGTGGCGAAGGCCTGGGATGTGCTGATGAAACGCCTGGGTTACACCCACTATGTGTCTCAGGGGGGCGACCACGGTTCGGTGATCTCTGATGCACTGGGCCGTCTGGCACCGCCCGGTTTGCTGGGCATTCACTTGAACATGCCCGCCACGGTGCCACCGGAACTGGTCAAGCCGATCAATGGCGGAGACCCGGCCCCGGCAGGGCTGAGCGGCCCGGAACTGACGGCGTTCAACTCGCTCAGCAAGTTCTTCGGGCGCAACGCGGCCTATGGCGCAATGATGGTGACCCGGCCACAGACCATCGGTTATCTGCTGGCGGATTCGCCTGCCGGCACGGCGGCGTGGATGTATGAAAAGTTCGCCGCCTGGACCGACAGCGACGGTCAGCCCGAGAAGGTGCTGAGCCGCGATGAAATGCTCGATGACATCAGCCTGTACTGGCTGACCGACAGCGGCGCCTCGTCCTCCCGTTTCTACTGGGAGAACAACAACAATAACTTCAGTGCCGCCGCGCAAAAGACTGCGGACATCAAGGTGCCGGTGGCGATCACCGTGTTCCCCCACGAAATCTACCGTGCGCCGAAAGTCTGGTCGCAACGTGCCTATCCGTCGCTGGCCTACTTCAGCGAAGTCAGCAAGGGCGGGCACTTCGCGGCATGGGAGCAACCGCAATTGTTCAGCGAAGAACTGCGCGAAGCCTTCCGGCCACTGCGCGCGGCTGCGCAGAAAACCGCGGCTCAGGCAGCGCGCTAGCCCTTCAAGCGGCAATTTCTTCAACGCCAAGCCCTTCAACGCCAAGCCCTTCAACGCAAGCCCATCAACCAAAGCCCGGAACCGCCGCCCGGCGGTTCACGAGGGAGACTCGGTATGACTGACCATAACGCTGTAACTCAATCCCGACGCGCGCTCGCCGTTTCGATGCTGGCGATTGCGCTGGGCATCGCCTCGGCATACGCCAGCGCCGCCGAAGTACCCGCCGGCAAGATCGACGTGATCACCGCCGGCAGCAACGTTTCTTTCGGCGCGCTGAAACACGTCAAGGCCGGACTGCTGGACGTGTCGTACGCGGAAACCGGCCCCGCCGACGGGCCGGTGGTGATCCTGCTGCACGGCTGGCCCTACGACATTCACAGCTACACCGACGTGGCCCCGGCACTGGCGCAGAAAGGCTATCGGGTACTGATTCCCTATGCGCGCGGTTATGGCGATACGCGCTTTCTGTCGGCGAAAACCGTGCGCAACGGCCAGCCGGCGGCGCTGGCGAAAGACCTGATCGACTTCATGGACGCCTTGAACATCAAGCAAGCGGTGCTCGGCGGGTATGACTGGGGTGCACGCACCGCCGATATCGTCGCCGCGCTCTGGCCGGAACGGGTGAAAGCGCTGGTGGCGGTGAGCGGTTACCTGATCGGCAGCCAGGACGCCGGCAAGACGCCGTTGCCGCCGGCTGCGGAGTTGCAGTGGTGGTATCAGTTCTACTTTGCGACCGAGCGCGGTCGTCTGGGTTACGAGAAAAACACCCATGACTTCGCGAAACTGATCTGGCAATTGGCGTCGCCGAAATGGAACTTCGACGATGCGACCTACGACCGCAGCGCCGCCGCGTTGCAGAACCCGGATCACGTCGCCGTGTCGATCTTCAACTACCGCTGGCGTCTGGGGTTGATCAAAGGGGAGGCGCAATACGATCCGCTGGAGAAAAAACTGGCGGCGTTCCCGTCCATCAGCGTGCCGAGCATCACCCTGGAAGGCGACGCCAATGGCGCGCCGCATCCACCGGCCGAGGCTTACGCCAAGCGCTTTACCGGCAAGTACGAATATCGGCTGATCAGCGGTGGCATCGGCCACAACCTGCCGCAGGAAGCGCCGCAGGCGTTCGCTCAGGCGGTGATCGATGCCGATCATCTCTGATTGCCGGCCTGAGGGGATCCGACGATGAAACTCAACCATTGGGCCGTGTTGCCGGCGGCCATTGCACTTGCCGCGCTGGCCGCCACCGGTGTCGCGTTGGGCGAGGCCGATGACGGCGACGCCTCGCCGATCTACGGCGTGAAACTGCCGAAAAACTACCGCCAGTGGGCGCTGATTGCCCCGGCCCAGGAAGCCGCGCCGCTGGATGAACTGCGGGCGGTGCTGGGCAATGACCGGGCGATCAAGGCTTACCAGAGTAAGACGCTGCCGTTTCCCGACGGCACGGTGCTGGTCAAGCTGGCGTGGAAACACGTGCAGTCCCCGGAGTTCGAGCCCGCCTCGATTCCGGGGGCGGCCACCACCGTTCAGGTGATGGTCAAGGACTCGCGCAAATACGCCTCGACCGGCGGCTGGGGATTCGGCCGCTTCATCAACGGCAAACCTGCCGATGAAGCCCAGCACCAGCCCTGTTTCGCCTGCCATCAGGCGCGGGTGCAGAACCACGATTTTGTCTTCACCCGATACGCCCCCTGATCCCGTCACACAAGGAGTTGTCACATGAAAAGAACATTGACTGCATTGACCCTCGCTGCCGGCCTGTGCCTGGGCGTGAGTGCCTTCGCCCAATCCACCAAACCGACCGTGGTACTCGTGCACGGCGCGTTTGCCGACGCGTCGAGCTGGAACGGCGTGGCGAAAATTCTCGAGAAGGATGGCTACACGGTGGTCGCCGCCGCCAATCCGCTGCGCGGCGTCAAGAGCGATGGCGCGGCGGTTTCGGCCTTGCTCGGCAGCATCCAGGCGCCGGTGGTGCTGGTCGGTCACTCCTATGGCGGCAACGTCATCAGTGAGGCGGCCAACGATCATGCCAATGTCAAAGCGCTGGTGTATGTCAGCGCCTTTGCGCCCGAGGCCGGCGAAACCGTTGCCGGACTCGCCGGCAAGTTTCCCGGCAGTACCCTCGGCCCGACACTGGCGGCGCCCGTCGCTCTGGCCGATGGTGGCAAGGACTTGTACATCCAGCAGAGCAAGTTCCACGATCAGTTCGCCGCCGATGTCCCGGCTGCACAAGCGGCCCTGATGGCCGCGACCCAACGCCCGGTCACCGAAGCAGCGCTGAACGAACAGGCCGGCACGCCTGCCTGGAAGCACATTCCGTCGTGGTACATCTACGGCGACAAGGACAAGAACATCCCGCCCCAGGCGATGGCGTTCATGGCCAAACGTGCGGATGCCAAGGCAGTGGAGGTGGTGAAGGGCGGCTCTCACGTGGTGATGGTGTCGAACCCGGCACCGGTGGCCCGATTGATTGAGAAAGCCGCTGCGGCCAACTGAAACCCTGCGACGTGCCGAGGCGCGTCGCAGGTCTGTCACCTCCCGCTCAGGCAGCGGACACCTGTGGCGATGCTGCCGGTGCCACTCTGAGCAGCGGGGTGATACCGAGCATCAACAGCAGGACCGCGAACAGCAAGGTGTACGCCGGGCCATAGTGTCCGGCGTATTCGCGCAAAGCACCGAACAGCAACGGCCCGAGCGCGGCGATCAGGTAACCGATGAACAGCATGAACACCGTCCACAATCCGGCCTGCTCGCTGGTGCTGGCGTGATCCAGCGGCAAGGTCATGGCCACGGTGAAACCCATGCCCAGCCCGATGGCTGCGAGCACCACATAAAGCATCGGCCAGTACGCCGGCAGGAACGCCATGCCGCCCAGCCCCAGCAGGGCCAGCAACGCCGACAACCCGAGCAGGCCGCGCCGGTCGTGGGCCTTGCCCGGAATCAGCCCCGCACCCACGCTGGCAACGGCGAACACCGCCGTAAAAATCCCCAGCAGGATGCCCGGAGACACACTCGACGTGGCCGCTTCCACCGACGCAGGCGCCATCCAGGCAAAGAGGGCGTAAACCACAAACTGACCTGCACCGAAATTCAACGCGATCAACCACGCCTGCGGGTTGCCCCACGGCAGGCGCTTGCGCTGGTGCGACGACTTCACCACTGGCGCCGATGTCGCAAAACGCCGCGCCATCCACACCCAACTGGCGATGGCAGTGAGGCACAGTACGCTCCAGAACCCGGCGCTGATCCGCCAGTCCTGCGCCAGCTCGGCAATCGGCGCGCTGAACACTGCCGCGAGGGTCGCGCCCAGGCTCAGTCCGCCGGCATAGATGCCCATGAACAGTGCCGGTCGTTGCGCAAAGTGAGTCTTGATCCACGCGCCGGTCATTGCACCGGCAACCGCAATGCCGACGCTGGCGAAGAACGTACTGCCGAGCAGGAAAAACGCATTCGGCGAGATCGCCCGCAGCAAGGTCGAGGCACCCAACAACGTCAGTGCGACAACCACACTGCGGTCGATCCCGAAGCGTCTGGCCAGGCTCGGAACCACCAGCGCGAACACGCCCATGCAGATGTCGGGGATCGAGGTCAGCAGCGCGGCCTGGGTGTAGCTCAACTGGAAGTGCTGCTGAATCAACAGCAGAATCGGCCCCACCGAAATGATCGGCGGCCGCAGGGCGATGGACAGGATCAGCAGGCCGATCACCGCCGTGATGCCCTGCTGGCTGCTGGAGAGATTGCGGGTGATTGCCATGGGAAAAGCCTCATTGATGAACAATGAGCGCAAGGCTAACAATGGGCCGGCCATGGCAAATGCCAGGTTTTGTCGTCAAAGTGACAATCCTGGCCTTACGACGATCAAGGGCTGATTTCAGGAGACTCCACGAGATGAAACAACAGGTGCGCAGGGTCGTCGCCAGGCGTGAGCCCGCGCCGCGCAGCGAACGTTATCCCGACTATCAGGATGTGCCGCGGGTGATGACCGTGCTGGTGCGCGATCAGGCCACCGGCGAATACAACGAGCCGCACGTGCATCGGCACGGGCAGTTGCTGTATGCCTCGAACGGCGTGATGCGGGTGGCCACCGAACGCGGATTGTGGATCCTGCCGCCGAAGCGGGCGTTATGGATTCCGTCCGGGGTGACCCATGATCAGTTGATGCTGAGCGCGGTCAGGATGCGCTCGATCTACATCGAGCCGCAGGTCTGTGCCGGGCTGGGCGATCACTGCAAAGTGCTGGAGATCCCCGGGCTGTTGCGCGAGTTGATTCTGGCCCTTGCCGACCAGCCGATCGAATACCCGCAGGAAGGGCGCAACGCGCACATTGTGGCGTTGATACTCAGTGAACTGCAGGCGGCGCGGACGTTGCCGATCGAAGTGCCGTGGCCGGTCGACAGGCGACTGGTCACGGTGTGCGAGGCGATTCTGCAGGACCCCGGACAAGACCATTCGATCGGCTATTGGGCAGACCGGGTCGGCGCCAGTTCGCGCACGCTGATTCGCCTGTTCGTCAATGAAACCGGCCTGAATTTCCGGCACTGGCTGCAACAGGTGCGGCTGGCGACCGCCATCGACCGGCTCGACAAAGGGCAGTCCGTCGGCGTTATTGCCCGGGACCTGGGCTATGCCAGCCAAAGCGCCTTCAGCGCAATGTTCAGACGGGTGATGGGCGAATCGCCCCGTGAGTTTCTCGTTCGCGATTAGGGCGTTCTGCCGATTCCGATACCTTCGTATTCTGTCGTCGAAGGGAGGCGGGTGTTATCAATGACGCTGTTGTTGCAGGTGCATTGAACGCCAACCCTCGTTCCGCGAGGAACCTTCGAAGAGTGAGAATCCTGATGCTTTTATACCTATCGACCTGGTCCGAAATCGCCCAATTCCTCGAACGCAGCCGCACCATCGTCATCCCGATCGGCTCCAACGAGCAGCACGGGCCGACCGGCCTGCTGGGCACCGACTGGATGTGCCCAGAGATCATCGCCCATGAAGCGCAGAAAAGTGCAGACATCCTGATCGCCCCGACTTTCAATATCGGCATGGCGCAACATCACCTCGGTTTCCCCGGCACCATCTCGCTCAGACCTTCGACCTTCATCGCCGCTATCTCGGACTGGACCCGTTCACTGGCCGCCCATGGCTTTGAAAAGATCTTTTTCCTCAATGGCCACGGCGGCAACATCGCCTCGATCGAAGCGGCGTTTTCGGAGCTGTACGCCGAGGCGAGTTTTGCCCGGCGCAAGGCCGGGTTCGCCCTGAAACTCTGCAACTGGTGGGATCTGGAAGGCGTGAATGAGCTGGCCCGTGACCAGTTCCCGACCGGCCACGGCATTCATGCGACACCTTCGGAAATCGCCGTGACCCAGTGGGCCTATCCCGATTCCATCAAGTCGGCCGACTACTCGCCGCAGATCGCCAACTGGGGCCCGATCCGCGAAGCCGCGGACTTCCGTGCCCGTCACCCCGATGGCCGCATGGGCTCGGACCCGGCCCAGGCTTCGCCGGAAAAGGGCCGGCAACTGGTGGAAATGGCGGCTCGCGGTCTGGTGCAGGAGGTGCAGGCCTTCAGCCGCGAATCGTTGCCTGACTGACCCGTACAAACAACAACGCCCGGATCATCCGGGCGTTGTTGTTTCGGCTCCCTGCCAGCGTCTTTGCAGATCAGCCCAGCGCCTCAATGGCGTGCGCAACCCCTGCGCCATACGCCGGATCTGCCCGGGTGCAATGGTCGATGTGTCGTTGTTTCGACGCTGCGCTGGCGCCATGAATCGAGCGCGCGGTGTTATCGAACAGGGCCTGTTTCTGGGCCATGGTCATGGCCCGGAACAGCGCACCGGGTTGCGAAAAACAGTCGCCGTCCTCCCGGTGATCCCAGTGCCCCGCGCTGTCTTTGAGGGCCAGCGGTGGCTCGCTGAAATCCGGTTGTTCGGCCCATTGACCATGGCTGTTGGGTTCGTAGCCGGGGGTGCTGCCTGCGTTGGAATCGGTGCGCATCTGGCCGTCCCGGTGATAGCTGTTGACCGGGCAACGGGGAGCATTCACCGGGATCTGATGATGATTGACACCCACGCGATAGCGCTGTGCATCGCCGTAGGAGAACAGGCGGGCCTGGAGCATCTTGTCCGGTGAGAAACTGATGCCGGGCACGACGTTGGCCGGGTTGAAGGCTGCCTGCTCGACGTCGGCGAAGTAGTTGTCGGGGTTGCGGTTGAGTTCGAGCACACCGACTTCGATCAACGGGTAATCCTTGTGGGGCCAGACCTTGGTCAGGTCGAAGGGGTTGATCGGGTACGTCTCGGCATCCAGCTCCGGCATCACTTGCACGTAGAGCTTCCATTGCGGGAAGCGGCCTTCCTCGATGCTGGTGTACAGGTCACGCTGGGCACTTTCGCGATCATCGCCGATCAGGGTCGCGGCTTGCTGATCGGTCAGGTTCTCGATGCCTTGCTCGGTCTTCCAGGTGAATTTCACCCAGAATCGCTCGTTCGCCGGGCTGATGAAACTGAACGTATGGCTGCCGAAGCCATGCATGTGGCGGTAGGTGCGCGGCAACCCGCGATCACTCATGACGATCGTGACCTGATGCAGTGCCTCGGGCAGCAGTGACCAGAAGTCCCAGTTGTTGCGGGCGCTGCGCAGGTTGGTGCGCGGGTCGCGTTTGACCGCATGGTTGAGGTCGGGGAATTTCAGCGGATCGCGCAGAAAGAACACTGGCGTATTGTTGCCCACCAGATCCCAGTTGCCTTGCTCGGTATAGAACTTGATCGCAAACCCGCGAATGTCACGTTCGGCATCGGCGGCACCACGCTCGCCGGCCACGGTGGAAAAGCGGACGAAGATATCGGTGGTCTTGCCCACGCTCGAAAACAGTCTGGCCTTGGTATAGCGGCTGATGTCACGGGTGACGGTGAAGGTGCCGAACGCCCCCGAACCCTTGGCGTGCATGCGTCGTTCGGGAATGACCTCACGATCGAAATGCGCCAGCTTTTCCAGCAGCCATACGTCTTGCAACAGCACCGGGCCTCGCGGGCCGGCGGTCTGCGAGTTGTTGTTGTCCACCACTGGTGCGCCGGCGGCGGTCGTCAGCTTTTTCATGCGCTACTCCTGGCTTTTGTCGGTTTGCCGCCATCACATCAAAAGCCTTGGGAGCCCTCTATTGCACCATGGTGTCGCTGCATGGCGGGCAGGGCAGGCGTGTTTTGCGTGTCGACGTTTGACCGTTCGGGAGCGGCAGATGGGGGATCAGGCGAGGGTGATGCTGACGTTGATGTTGCTGCGCGTGGCTTTGGAGTAGGGGCAATTCTGGTGCGCCGCTTCGATCAACTGGTGTGCCACTTCCGGCTCGATTTCCGGCAGCGACACGGCCAGGCGGGCCTGCAGGAAGAACCCGTGTTCTGCGTGTACGAGATCGACTTGAGCCTCCACCCCGGCGTTTGCCGGGAAGCCGATCCTGCGCGCGTTGCAGGCGTGGCGCAGGGAACCGAGAAAACAAGCCGACCAGCACACCGCGAACAACTGCTCGGGATTGGTTCCCGTCCCCGGTGCGCCGGGAGGAGAGAGCCTGAGATCAAGTCGACCATCGTGACTGCGTGCGGTCCCCTCACGGCCTCCTGTGGTGCAGGTCTGTGCGGTGTAGAGCGTTTTTTCGATGTTGATCATGGGCATTCTCTGGTGAAGATTTTCACTGCGTCGAAAGATCGATGCAGGCTGAGCGTGGGGTGTCGTGACGTTCCGCGGCAGACGCACCCGCTAGCGGCCCGGGGTGGTCCGGCGCTGTGATGCCCCGATGGCCCAGGTTGTCGAGCAACGTGGATCGTGCAATCTCGATGAGCCAGGCCCGAAACGGAAAGCCGGGATCATGCCGGGCCTGCTCGAGATAAAGGGTCTTGAAGGCTTGCTGGACGAGGCGGCCGGTGTCCTCGCGACTGATCCTTCCGGCCTGCACCTGGCCTTCGAAATAGGCGATGAGCAACGGTGTCACCGTCGCGAACAGTTGCTGGGATTCAGCCCTGTCATGCCTGACGGCGCCCGTGACCAAGGCATACAGTTCGTCGTTGCCGAGTCGGTCAGCCTCGCACAGGCAATGTTGGCGATAACCTTCAGCCATGATCGGATCCCTCGCAAAACCATCGTTCGACCGACCGCGACAACCCATGATGTCTGCAGGTTGCCTGACGTTCAGCGGTGAGCGTCAATCCTGCCCCCAGGACCTGATCGACTGCCAGTTATGCGTTGTTAGCGCTTGTTAGCGATGCGTGAATGATGTGATTGAAGTGACGACTGCCTGGCTGTCAGGCCGGGGTCTTTGCGTGGTTTTAAGGCGGCGGATGCCTGAAGGACACGCAGGTTTGCGCTGGCGCATTTATGACAACCCGGTCGCTTGGCCATCATTCCGATGGCGTAGGAAACCCCCGATATTTATTTCGCACTTTTCCTACATTTTGTTTGCCTCTCCAGCAAAAAACGTGGTTATTATCCGCCGGCGCTACGGGTCACAAACCCGGCGCCAGAAGATTGCCGTGTGTCTACAGACCCGGCAGTCGCAGCCGATCGGGACCACCCTGGCGCTGTCACCCACCGCGCAGGTTGTTCCTCGTCGTTGACCCTCAAATGGAAGTCGAGGTTTCAATTGATCACGCGGTTTGCAATCGACGATGCAATGAGCAGGGCGACGGACGTCGTCAACGATTCTGTCATCTCCCCAGCTGCCTGCGCGGACCGCGCCACGGTGTTCTTCGCCAGCCTTTCTCCCCCCGGTTTCCTGTGTGTGCCTGCGTGCGACGCGAGTCTGCATGCGCGTGCCGCGCCATCTTCCTGAATTCGAATGACCGAACCGGTACTTGCTGCCGGGGCCTGACTGGCGGGGCGCGTGCTGTCTCTGCCTGATCACAAAAATAATGCAGTCATGGACGGTAGCCTCCGATGCTCGACAACACTTCCTTGCGTGGGACGAATCCCGCGCAGCCCGACGTTTCATCCTCGATTCCGTTCGACACCGATCTGTGTGTGCACGGTCTGTTCGAAGCGCAGGTGCTGCGCAACCCCGAGGCCATTGCCGTCCGTTGGCAAGCAGAGTCACTCAGCTACCGCGAACTCAATATCCGTGCCAACCGCCTGGCCCATCATCTGCGCAGCCTCGGCGTCGGGCCGGACGTGCGGGTGGGGATTTGTCTTGAGCGTTCGCTGGAGATGCTGGTGGGTGTGCTCGCGGTGCTCAAGGCCGGAGGTGCCTATGTGCCGCTGGACCCGGCGTATCCGCAAGCGCGGCTGGCGCACATGCTGGCCGACAGCGCACCGCCGGTGGTGCTGACCCACGGTCAGGTGCGGCATGTTTTGTTGGCTGCGCTCGAACAGTCGGCCACGGTGCCGACGGTGCTGGATCTGGGCGATTCAACACATTGGGCTACGCAATCTCAGGACAATCCCGATCCATACGCGACAGGCCTGACACCCCGACACCTGGCCTACGTGATCTACACCTCGGGTTCTACCGGCACCCCGAAAGGCGTAATGGTCGAGCATCGCGGGCTGATCGCCGTGAGCGCTGCCTGGACGCAACTCTATGCCTTGGGCGAGCCGGTCAATCACCTGCAAATGGCCGGGTTTTCCTTCGACGTATTCAGCGCCGACCTGATTCGTGCGCTGGGGTTTGGCGGCACGCTGGTGCTGTGCCCCCGGGACACTCTGATGGACCCGCCGGCCCTGTATCGCCTGATGCGGGAGGCGCAGATCGGCTTTGCCGACTTCGTGCCGGCGCTGCTCAATCCCTTGCTGGCCTGGGTCGAAGAGAGCGGCCAGGACTTGTCATTCCTGCGCACCGTGGTCTGCGGCTCCGACATCTGGACCGCCCACAGCGCCCGGCAATTGCGCAGGCTTTGCGGTGAGCGGGTGCAGATCGTCCAGGCCTATGGCGTCACCGAAGCGAGCATCGACAGCACCTGTTTCGAGTTCACCGAAAGCAGCCAGATCGACGCTGTGCTGCCCATCGGCCGGGCACTGCCCAATACCCGGATTTATCTGCTCGACGAACAAGGCGAGCCCGTCGCCGAGGGTGTCGCGGGCGAGCTGTACATCGGAGGCGTCGGCGTGGCGCGGGGGTATCTGAACCTGCCGCAACTCACTGCCGAGCGCTTCATCGACAACCCGTTCGTGGCGGGTGAGCGCTTGTATCGAACCGGAGATCTGGCGCGTTACCGAGCTGACGGCCAACTGGAATTCCTCGGCCGCAACGATTCCCAGGCCAAGTTGCGCGGTCTGCGTCTGGAATTGGGGGAAATCGAAACCCGGTTGGCGGACATCCCGGGCGTGCGTGAAAGCGTGGTGTTGCTGCGTCAGGACGGCCTAGGTGAACCTCGACTGGTCGCGTATTACTGCGAAAAACCGGGCACAACGCTGAGCCCGCGTTCCCTGCGTGAACGGCTGAAAGTCAGCCTGCCGGACTACATGGTGCCGACCGCATTCGTGCGTCTGGATGCGCTGCCGCTGACCGCCAACGGCAAGGTCGATCGGCCCGGTTTGCCAGCGCCGGACGTCGAGGCATTTGATCAGCAGGAATACCAGGCGCCGCAGGGAACGCTGGAAACTGCGCTCGCCGCGATCTGGGCCGAGGTGCTCGGCGTCGAGCGTGTGGGGCGTGAGGATCAGTTCTTCGGCCTTGGCGGTCACTCGCTGCTGGTGATGCGTGTGCTGGCGCAGGTTCGCCACACGCTTGGGCTGGAAGTCGCGCCTTCGACGTTGTTTGCCGCACCCGTTCTGAAACTGTTCGCCGAACGGCTGCAAGCCAGTCAGGCTGCGGCTCGTCCTGCGATCAAGGCCCTTGAACGCTCGGGCGCGCAAACGTTGTCGTCTGCCCAGCAGCGCCTGTGGTTTCTGGCGCAAATGGAGGGTGGCAACGCGGCGTATCACATGCCGCTTAACCTGCGTTTGCGCGGTTTGCTGGACGTTCCGGCGCTCGAGCGCAGCTTCAATCAACTGGTGGCGCGCCATGACGCGCTGCGCACCACCTTCATTGCTGTTGAAGGGGAAGGGCGGCAGCAGGTTTCAGCGCCTGCGCACAGCCTTCGACTGACCGTAACCGAACTGCAAGGGCCCGATGCTCAAGAGCGTCTCACCCGGTTGATCGACGAGGAGGGTGCCCGGCCGTTCGACCTGAGCCGTGGCCCGCTGATGCGCGTAAGTCTGGTGCGACTGGCGGCGGATGACCATGTGTTGCTGCTGACCCAGCACCACATCATCTCCGATGGTTGGTCGATGGGCGTGCTCACTCGTGAGCTGGGGCAACTCTACGAAGCCGCGCTACAGGATCGCGGCGATCCGCTGCCGCCATTGCCCGTGCAGTACGTGGATTACGCCGTGTGGCAGAAGCAATGGCTGACCGGTGAAGTGCTGGAACAGCAAAACCGCTACTGGCGCGAAACCCTTACCGGCGCGCCGGTGCTGCTGGAGTTGCCGACCGATCACAAGCGTCCACCCGTGCAGGACTACCTCGGCGGCTTTGTCCCGCTGGTCTTCGACGAAGCCTTGACCACGCGCCTGAAAGCCCTGGGCATGCAACAAGGCACCACGCTGTTCATGACGTTGCTGGCCGGTTTTTCGCTGCTGCTGTCGCGCCTGTCGGGGCAGCACGATGTGGTGATCGGCGTGCCATCGGCCAACCGTCCGCAGCAGGAACTGGAAGGGCTGATCGGCTTCTTCGTCAACACCCTGGCCCTGCGCATGACCCGGTCCGGCACGCCATCGGTGGCGCAATGGCTGCAACAGGCGCGGCGGGTCGCGCTGGGGGCTCAGGAGCATCAAGACCTGCCGTTCGAGCAAGTGGTGGAGTTGCTCAACCCGCCGCGCAGTCTGGCCCACAGCCCGCTGTTCCAGGTGCTGTTTGCCTGGGAGCAGGATCAGGATTCCGATCTGCTGCTGACCGGGCTCGACGTCACGCCGGTCGAGAGCAGTCATCACGTGGCCAAGTTCGATCTGCAACTGGCGCTCCATGAGCGCGACGGGCAGATCGTCGGCGGTCTGGAGTTCGCCTCGGGCCTTTTCGAGCGCAGCACCGTCGAGCAGTTCGGCGAGTACCTGCGCCGGGTGCTGATGCAGATGGTCGAGGACAGCGAACAGTCGCTGGCCGGGATCAAGCTGCTGAGCGCCGAACAACACCAGCAGATCGTTCACGACTGGAATCGCACCGCGCGGGACACCGCGTCGCTGCCCGGTTGCGTGGCGCGTTTCGAAACCCTGGCCCGGCAATCGTCCGACGCTGTGGCGCTGCTCGCCGACCGCGAACAACTGAGCTACGGCGAACTGAATCGCGCGGCCAACCGCCTCGCGCATTACCTGATCGAACAGGGCGTCGGCCCCGAACATCGCGTCGGCCTGTGCCTGGAGCGTTCGCCGCAAATGGTCATCGGCCTGTTGGCAATCCTCAAGGCCGGCGCGGCGTACGTGCCGTTCGACCCGGCTTATCCGAGCGAACGTCTGGCGTTCATGTTCAGCGATGCCGCGCCGACCATGCTGCTGACGCAATCGAGCCTGATGGCCGGGCTGCCGGCCAACGAGGCGCAGACCTGCTGCCTGGACACTGACGCAGCGCAATGGTCACAGCACCCGACGGATGATCCGCAAGTCACGATAAGCCCGGAAAACCTCGGCTACGTGCTCTATACCTCCGGCTCAACCGGGCGACCTAAAGGCGTTGCACACAACCGTCGTGCGCTGGACAACCTGATCAACTGGCAACTCGATCAAGCGACGACACCGCAGCGCGTGCTGCAATTCGCCTCGCTGAACTTCGACGTTTCGTTCCAGGAAATCTGCAGCACCCTCTGCCAGGGCGGCAGCCTGCTGCTGATGACCGAGGACAGCCGCAAGGACTTGGCAGCACTGCGCCCGACCCTGGTGGCCGAAGGCGTGCAGCGGGCGTTCCTGCCGTTCGCCGTGTTGCAGCAACTCGCCGGCCTGACCGAAGCCGATGCACCGATGCCGGCCGGTGGTTGCGAAATCATCACTGCCGGTGAAGCCCTGCAAATCAATGATGAGCTGCGCGGGTTTGTCCGTGGGCTCGGTGGCGCGCAGTTGCATAACCAGTACGGGCCGACCGAAACCCACGTGGTCAGCCAGTTCAGCCTTGACTGCAACGAGATTGAATCCTGGCCGGACGCGCCGCCCATCGGCCGCCCCATCGCCAACGCGCGGCTGTACGTGCTGGACGAACATTTGAATCCGGTCCCGGTCGGCGTGGCGGGCGAGTTGTACATCGCCGGAGCCTGCCTTGCTCGGGGCTACCTCAATCGCCCGGACCTGACCGCCGAACGCTTCCTGCCGGACCCGTTCAGTGACGAACCGGGCGCGCGGATGTACCGCAGCGGCGACTTTGCGAAGTTCCAGGCCGACAGCAACGTGCAGTACCTTGGGCGCATCGACCAACAGGTGAAACTGCGCGGCTTCCGTATCGAGCTCGGCGAGATCGACAGCCTGTTGCACCAGCAACCCGGTGTGCAGGAAGCCGCCGTGCTGTTGCGCGAAGACGTGGCCGGGGACAAGCGTCTGGTGGCCTATGTGGTCGGCTCCGCGACCAGTGAATCCCTGCGCGCCGAACTGCAACGCCAGTTGCCCGAACACATGATCCCGAGTGCCTGGGTCCGGCTCTCGCAACTGCCGCTGACCCGCAACGGCAAGCTCGACCGACAGGCGCTGCCGGCACCGGAACGCAGCGCCGGGGCGACTTACGAGGCGCCGCGCAACGACATCGAACGGCAAATGGCCGAGATCTGGGCCGAAGTGCTCAAGTGCGAGCGGGTCGGCATCCATGACAACTTCTTCGACCTCGGCGGCCATTCGCTGCTGGCGACGCGGATGATCTACGCGATCAACCAGCGCATGGGCGCGCAACTGTCCCTGAGCAGCCTGTTCCAGACCCCGGTGTTGAGGGATCTGGCGGCGCAGGTTTCGCGTGAAGAGCAGAGCGTTGAACCGGCGTTCATCCAGATCGAACCGGATCGCGGCAATCGGCATGAACCCTTCCCGCTGACCGATATCCAGCAGGCCTACTGGTTCGGCCGCGAGGCCACGGTCAGCCTCGGCGGCGTCAGCGCCCATGGTTACGAAGAACTGCGCATTCCCGGGTTCGACGCCGAGCGTTTCGAGCAGGCGCTGAACCGCATGATCCGGCGTCACGACATGCTGCGCGTGATCTTCCTCAGCGACGGTACACAACAGGTGCTGGCGCAGGTGCCGACCTACCGCATGCCGCGCAGCGATCTGCGCGGTTTACCCGCCGACGTGGCGCAACGCACCCTTGAAGCGACCCGCGAACGCCAGTCCCATCAGGTGCTGGACGCCAGTCGTTGGCCGCTGTTCGAGTTCAGCCTGTCGTTGCTCGATGACGGCATCACCCATTTGCATATCAGCCTCGATGCGCTGATCGTCGACGCCGCGAGCACGCAGATTCTCGCCCGCGAACTCATGGCGTTCTACGTCGATCCGGCGCTGGAGCTGGTCGAACCAGGCCTGACCTTCCGCGACTACGTGCTGGCCGAACAACAGCTGCGCAATGGTCGCCGCTACGAGCAGGCGCTGGGCTACTGGCGTGAGCGGGTGACCACTCTGGCCCCGGCGCCGGACCTGCCGCTGGTGCGCCAACCCGAGAGCATCGCCAACCCGCACTTTACCCGCCGCGACCGCGACATGTCGGCGGCGCAGTGGGCGCAGCTCAAAGCCGTGGCCAAGCAGTTTGCGGTGACGCCGTCGGTGATGCTGCTGACCGCGTTCAGCGAAGTGCTGGCGCTGTGGAGCCGCACCCCGCGTTTCACCCTGAGCCTGCCGCTGTTCAACCGTATGCCGTTGCACTCGGATGTCGACGAAATCATCGGCGACTTCACCTCGCTGGTGCTGCTGGAAGTCGGTATCGACGGGGCGCTGAGCTTCACCGACAAGGCCCGCGCCGTGCAGGCGCAGCTGTGGCGCGACATCGACCATTCGGTGGTCAGCGGTGTGCGGGTGCTGCGCGAATTGTCCCAGGCCCGGGGTGTGCAGCAGACGGCGATGCCGATCGTGTTCAACAGCACGCTGTCGGAAGCGGCGCCGGAACTGGCCGAGTTCAACCTCGCGGACGCATTGAACGCCAGACACATGCACAGCATCACCCAGACCCCGCAGGTGTGGCTCGACCACACGTTGCTGGAGCTGGAAGGACGGCTGTTGTTCAACTGGGACAGCATCGACGAACTGTTCCCGCAAGGCATGATCGAGCAGATGTTCGTTGCCTATAACACGTTGCTCGACAGCCTCTGCGAGCCGGCGGCCTGGGACGCAAACACGCCACAACTGTTGCCGCAGGCGCGGTTGCCGGCACCGGTCGACAATCAGCAAACGCTGCCATTGATGCACGAACTGTTCGAACGTCAGGCCCTCGCCACGCCGGAGGCACTGGCGGTCATCGGCACGCGGCAGCTGACCTACGCCCAGTTGCGCAGCGAAGCCTGGCAACTCGGCGCCCGCCTGCAAGCGCAGGGCGTGCTGCCGAACCGGTTGGTGGCGGTGGTGATGGAGCGCGGCTGGGAGCAAGTGGTGGCGACCCTGGCGATTCTGTATGCCGGCGGCGCTTATCTGCCCATCGAACCGAGTCAGCCAGCGGAACGGCTGCGGCATATTCTGGAGCGGGCCGAGGCGAGCCTGGCCCTGACCCAACCGACGCTGCTCGACAAAATCGAATGGCCGGCGCAGGTCACGCCCATCGCCGTGACCGATGCAGTCTCAAACGACGCATTGCCACTGCAACCGGTGCAGGTGAACGAAAGCGACCTCGCTTACGTGATCTACACCTCTGGCTCCACCGGTCAGCCGAAGGGCGTGGTGATCGACCATCGCGGTGCGGTCAACACCTTGCTCGACATCAACCGGCGTTTTGCCGTCGGCCCGAATGATCGGGTGTTGGCGATCTCCTCGCTGAGTTTCGACCTGTCGGTCTATGACTTCTTCGGCACTCTGGCGGTAGGCGCGGCGGTGGTCATCCTCGATCCGCAACTGACCCTCGATCCGGCGCACTGGCTTGAGTTGATCAAGCGTCATCAGGTCAGCCTGTGGAACTCGGTGCCGGCGCTGCTCGGCATGCTGGTCGAGTACGTGGAGGGCGAGGGCGGTGCATTGCCTGCCAGCCTGCGGGTGGCGATGTTGTCGGGCGACTGGATTCCATTGACCCTGCCCGAGCGGGCCTGGGCGTTGCAGCCGGACTTGCATCTGATCAGCCTCGGCGGCGCCACCGAAGCGTCGATCTGGTCGATCTATTATCCGGTGAAGCACGTCGATCCGGCCTGGCGCAGCATTCCCTACGGCAAGGCTCTCGACCATCAGCGGTTCTATGTGCTGGACGAAGCGCTGCAGGTCCGTCCGGCCTGGGTTGCGGGTCAGTTGTACATCGGCGGCATCGGTCTGGCGAAAGGTTACTGGCGCGATGAAAAACTCAGCGCGGGTAGCTTCTTCGACCATCCATTGACTGGCGAACGGCTGTATCGCACTGGCGACCTGGGGCGCTTGCTGCCGGACGGCAACATCGAATTCCTCGGTCGCGAAGACAATCAGGTCAAGGTCCAGGGTTATCGCATCGAGCTGGGCGAAATCGAAGCCGCGCTCAATCGCCATCCCGGCGTGCAGAGCGCTGTGGTGCGGATTCTTGGCAGCACGCTGGGCGAGAAGCGTCTGGCGGGTTATGTGCTCAAGGCCGATCCGGCGTTGCAGGCCAGTGATTTCACCGACTACCTGACGGACAAGCTGCCGGCTTACATGATTCCGACGTCATTCACCTTTGTCGAGGCGTGGCCGTTGTCGTCCAACGGCAAGGTCGACAAGAAACGCCTGCCGGAACCGGAGCAAATCGAGGAGCAAGGGCCGGCGCTGGAAGTCGAGGGCTCGCAGGAACAGCGGCTGGTGGAGATCGTGCAGGACGTGCTCAAGCGCGAGTCCATTGCCGCCAATGCCAACCTGCTGAACCTCGGCGCGACCTCAATCGATATCGTCAGGATCAGCAACGCCTTGTCCGGCGCCTTGCAGTTTCGCCCGCACGTGGCGCAATTGCTGGCCCAGCCGACGTTGCTGCATCTGCTTGGCATGTACCGCCAGAACCGGGCGCGTCAGGATCTGCTCGGCAACGTGCAGCAGGCCCCGGAGCCCGCGCAGGACATCATCGAGGATCCACAGCAGCGGGCGCAGTTCAAGGCTGAGCAACGCGGTCGCCGTGCCTTTGCTCAAGCCTTGCCGGAGGTGGCACTGGACTTGCCGCAAGACCCGGCCTTCGCCCGGCGTTTGAGTGATTACCGCTCGGTGCGCCAGTTCGGCGCGCAGCCGATTGCGACTCAAGCCTTTGCACATGTATTGGCGGCATTGGCGCAGGGACAACTCGACGGCGAAGTGAAATACCAGTTCCCGTCGGCGGGCGGGTTGTACCCGATTCAGGCGTACCTCTACGTCAAGCCGGACCGCGTGCTCGGCGTGCCCGGCGGCGCGTATTACTACGATCCCCGCCAGCATCGCTTGCTGGCGCTCCAGAGCGGATTGCTCGACCCGGACACCTACGACTATTTCGTCAATCGCCCGGTGTACGAAAACGCTGCGTTCTCACTGTTCTTTATCGCCGACATGGCCGCGATCCGCCCGTTGTACGGCGAGCGCAGCCGTGATTTCTGCCACATCGAAAGCGGCGCCATGGCCCAGTTGCTGAGCATGACTGCCGTCGAACACGGTCTGGGTCTGTGCGGCATCGGCTCGGTCGAGGAACAGCAACTGACGACGCTGTTCGACCTCGGGCCGAGTCATGAATTGATCTACTCGATGATCGGCGGGCTGCGCACGGCCGATGAACAACACCGCGCGCCGGTCGAGGCATTTGCCATCGAGCCTGTGACAGCCAGCCTGGACGACGAAGACATGGAGGAGTTCGAAGTATGAATGCCGATCAATTGCTGGCGTTGTTCGCTCGCCATGGCGTGGTGCTCGAAGTGGACGGTGACAGGCTGCGCTGCAAGGCGCCGCGCGGGTTTCTCACCGAAGAACTGACCCGGGCGCTCAAGCGTCACAAGCAGGCACTGATTGCCTTGCTCGGCGGGCACGATGACACGGTGATTCCCCGCCGTGCCGGCGCGCAGGAGTCCTGGCCGTTGTCGTTCTCGCAACGGCAACTGTGGTTTCTCGATCAACTGGAACCCGGCAACCCGTTCTACAACGTGCCCACGGCGTTGACGCTGAAGGGGCGGCTGGACGTGGCGCTGCTGGAGCGGGCACTGAACGAACTGGTTGCCCGCCACGAAGTCCTGCGCACGACGTTTTGCAGCGTGGAGGGTGAGCCGCGTCAGGTGGTGCATCCGTCGATGCCTCTGCCGTTGTCGGTGACGGATCTGCGCCAGTTGCCTGCCGACGAGCGTGAGCAGCAAGTGCGATTCGCCGTCGAACAGGACGCCCGGGCGCCGTTCGATCTGGCCACCGGGCCGTTGTTGCGGGCGTCGTTACTGCGTGTGGCTGAAGACGAATACCTGTGGCTGTACAGCGTGCACCACATCATCGCCGACGGTTGGTCGATGGGCGTGATCCTGCATGAAGTCGCCATGCTGTACGGCGATTATCGGCGTGGAGAGGCCTCGACGCTTGCGCCGTTGCCGGTGCAATACGCCGACTACGCCTGCTGGCAGCAACAGCGGGTTGGCGGTGCGGTGCTGGACGCTCAGCTCGATTACTGGCGGCGCACCCTGGACGACGCGCCGTTGTTGTCGACCTTGCCCGCCGACCGGCCGCGCCCGCTGGTGCAGCGTTATGTCGGCGCCACGTTCAGTTCCTCGGTCGATGGCGGCACCTTGCGCGAACTCACGGCGCTGGCCCGGCAAACCCAGGGCACGCTGTTCAACGTGCTGCTCGGCGCATTGGCGGTGTTGCTGTGGCGCCATAGCGGTCAGCAGGATCTGTGCATCGGCACGCCGTTTGCCAACCGCAATCGTCCGGAAGTCGAGCCGCTGATCGGCCATTTCGTCAACACGCTCGTGCTGCGTCAGCGCCTGAATCCGCAGCAGACCTTCGCCGAGCTGCTGCGCGAGGTGCGCGGCCAGATGCTCGACGTCCACGCCCATCAGGACGTGCCGTTCGACCGCGTGGTGGAGGCCGTCAATCCGCCGCGCGATCCGGGTCATTCGCCGCTGTTCCAGGTGATGCTGGTGTTGCAGAACACTCCGGGCAGCGGCGTACAGATGCCCGATCTGGAACTGACGCCGTACGGCACCAGTAGCGCCACGGCCAAGTTCGATCTGGCGTTCGAGTGGGTCGAGCGGGAAGGGCGGCTGGACCTGTTGGTGGAATACAACACCGACCTCTATGACGTCTCGACCATCGAACGCTTGAGCGGGCACTACCGTCATCTGCTCGAACAGATCGCCGCTGATGCCAAGCAACCGATCAATGCGTTGCCGTTGATGAACGAGGCTGAGCGTCAGCAGGTGCTGGTCGACTTCAACCGCACTGCGCCGCTGACGCAAGCGTCTCAATGCGTACATCAGTTGGTCGAAACTCAGGTCGCAAGCAACCCTCAGGCTTGTGCGGTGGTCTTTGAAGGCGAGTCACTGAGCTACGCCGAACTCAATGCCCGGGCCAACCGGCTGGCGCGGCACTTGCGCACCTTGGGCGTCGGACCGGATGTGCGCGTGGCGGTGTGCATCGAGCGTTCGCTGGAACTGCCGGTGGCGTTGCTGGCAGTGCTCAAGGCCGGTGGCGCCTATGTGCCGCTGGACCCCGATTATCCGCTGGGACGCCTGAGCCACATGCTCGGCGACAGCACACCGGCGGTGCTGCTGACCCTTGGTTCGGCGCACGGAATCTTGCGTCAGGCCGTGCAAGGATCGACCTGGGAAGCGCCGATTCTCGACCTCGAAAAAGATGCCGCGAGCTGGGCTTCGCTGCCGACGGATAATCTCGATCCTCGCAGTGTCGGCGTCACCCCTGACCATCTCGCCTACGTGATCTACACCTCCGGCACCACCGGTTTGCCCAAGGGCGCGATGGTCGCCCACCGTGGCCTGAGCAACCTGCTGCTTTGGTGTTTGCAGGTCTGTGGCGAAGCGGGAGCGATGCTGCACAAGATCCCGTTCGGTTTCGACGCCTCGGCCTGGGAGACCTTCTGGCCGCTGGCAACCGGCGGACGGCTGGTGATCGCGCGGCCCGGCGGGCATTACGAACCGGCGTATCTGGCCCGCGAGGTGCGTGAGCAGAAGGTCACGGCGCTGGTGTTCGTGCCGGCGATGTTGCAGCTGTTTCTGGAAGTCGACGAGGTCAGCCAGTGTGCGTCGCTGACCCATGTATTCAGCGGCGGCGGTGAACTGCCGCCAGCCCTGGCCCGGCGTTTTCAAGAGCGTCTGCCCCATGCGCGCCTGCACAACGTCTACGGCCCGACCGAAACCACGGTGATCAACAGCATCTGGACCCTTGAGCCCGGCGCCGAAGTCCCGGCCCGGCAACTGCCGATCGGCCGACCGATTTCCAACAACCGTTTTTACGTGCTCGATGACCGCGACGAGCCGGTGCCGGTGGGTGTCACCGGGCAATTGCACATTGGCGGCGTCGGCGTGGCCCGGGGGTATCTGGGGCTGGCGCAGCTCAGTGCCGAGCGCTTTATCGACAACCCGTTTGTGGCAGGTGATCGGCTCTATCGCAGCGGCGATCTGGCGCGTTATCGCCCGGACGGCCAACTGGAGTTTCTCGGGCGCAACGACTTCCAGGTCAAGTTACGTGGCGTGCGTCTGGAGCTGGGCGAGATCGAAACCCGGCTCGAAGCGTTTCCCGGTATCCGCAGCGCCGTGGTGTTGATGGTCGGCGAGGCGGCGCAGGATCAGCGGCTGGTGGCGTGTTGTGTGGTCGCCGAGTCGATGGATGAAGCGGCGGTGCAGGCCCATCTGGCGACGACCCTGCCACGTGCGGTGGTCCCCGGCAGTTATCTGTGGCTCGACACCTTGCCGCTGACCGCCAATGGCAAGGTCGATCGGACTGCGCTGACGGCGTTGGCGGACGAGGAAATGGTCAATCGTCAGGTCAACCTGAGCAGCCCGCGCGACCACATTGAACTGACGCTGTACCAGATCTGGAAACGTCTGTTGCTGGTGCCGCAGATCGGTATCCGCGACAACTTCTTCAATGTCGGCGGCACCTCCATCGCCGCGATCAAGATGGCCCATGAAATCAGCCAGGTGTTCGCGGTTGAAATGCCGGTACGCGTGGTGCTCAGCTATCCGACCATCGAGGCGCTGGGCGGCTGGCTGCGGGTCGGGGCCAACCCGGCGGTGGCGCAGGGCAATCTGATCGAGTTCCGCCGTGGGGCGGGGCAGAGCAATGTGGTGTGCATTCACCCGGCGGGCGGCACGGCGTTCTGTTACCTGTCGCTGGCCAAGGTGTTGCCGGACGAGGCTGGCGTTTACGGCGTGCAATCGCCGGGGCTGAATCCGGGAGAAGACACCGAGCCAACAGTCGAAGCGATGGCGGAGGCCTATCTGCGATTGATCGAACCGCTGACGACGCAACCGCTGATTCTCACCGGGCTGTCGTTCGGTGGCCTGGTGGCTTATGAAATGGCTCGGTTGCTGACGGCGGCCGGGCATCGTCAGGTGACGGTGGTGCTGCTAGATACCCAGGGCAGCGACGATCCGGGTTTCCGCGAGCAGATCGGCACCGTGGACATGGCCGAGTTCCGCGACAAACTGGTGCGTTTCAACGGCATGTACCCCGGCATCGAAGATGCGCAAGTCGAGCGCTATTTCCATATCTACAACCACAACCGTCTGGCCATGGCCGCCTATGAATGTGCGCCGCGCGCCGGGCGTGTGGTGCTGATTCAGGCAAGGGAAGACTTCAGTCGCCATCAGTTGCATGAGCTGCGCGGGTTTTGGCGGCGTCGCGCGGGCAGCGGTTATCTGGCGAAACTGGTCAGCGGCGGGCACTGGGACATGCTCGAAAGTGCAGAAATCCATCGGGTCTCGCAGATTATCCGGCAGGAGCTGCAACGCTTCGCCGCGCAGGAGGCGAAATGATGAGCGCATCCAATGACCTGACGTTGCTCGCACGCTTTGCCGAGCAAGTGCAGCACAATCCGCAAGCCCTGGCCGTCATCGACGGCTCGGTAACCCTGACTTACGCCGAACTGGCCAGCGCCAGCGAGCGCATCGCCCGAGGGTTGCTGGCACGCGGCGTCGGGCCCGGCCAGTCGCTGGCGTTGTGCATGCCGCGTTGCTGGCAATGGCTGGCGGCGATTCTCGGCGCGTTGAAGGTTGGCGCGGTGGTCGTACCGCTGGACCGTGCCAGTCCGCTCAAACGGCGGGAATTGATGCTGGCGGATGCGGCGTGTGTAGGGCTGATTACCCTGAACGAAGAGCCACTGATGTCGTCCTCACTCTGGCAAGTCAGTGTCGAGGCGTTGCTCGATCAACCGGACGTTCCGCCGCAAGCGCTGACCGCAGAGTTCGCCGAGGTGATGTTCCTGTTCTACACCTCGGGCACCACCGGCACACCGAAGGCGGTCGAGGTTGGCGAGCGCGGTTTGTTGCGACTGGCGCACACCGCCGGCTATATCGAAATTCGTCCAATGGACCGGTTTGCCTGCCTGTCCAACCCGGCGTTCGATGCGTGCAGTTTCGAGCTGTGGGCGCCGCTGCTCAACGGCGGTTGCTGCGTGATGATCGCCGACGAAGACGTGCTGGATGCCCGGCGTCTAGCCGAGGTGCTGGAACGGACGCAGGTCGACAACCTGTTCATGACGGTGTCGCTGTTCAACACCTTGATTGCCGAGTGGCCGTCGTGCTTTTCCAGCGCACGTCAGGTGCTGATCGGCGGCGAGCAGATCAGCGCTGCGGCCGTCCGTGGCTGGTATCGGGCGAATCCTGATAGCGGGTGCCGGATTCATAACGTGTACGGTCCCACCGAATGCACCACGTTCGCCCTGTGCTGGCCGATCAGCCGCGACTTTACCGGTGACCTGGCGCCCATTGGCCGACCGTTACCGGACACCGGTGTGTTGTTGCTGGATGAGCAGCAACGGCCGGTGCCTGCGGGAGAGATGGGCGAGTTGTACCTGAGTGGCAGCGGCGTCGCCCGTGGCTACCGCAACCGGCCCGAAGAAACCGCCCGCCAGTTCGTCCGGTTGCCCGACCTCGACGGTGGCGCGCACGTCCATTACCGCACCGGCGATCTGGTGCGGCGCAATGCCGAGGGCTTGATCGAGTATCTGGGGCGGGTCGACCGGCAGGTGAAGATTCGTGGTTTCCGCATCGAGCCGGGGGAGGTGGAACAACGGATCCTGGAGCATCCGGGCGTGGCGCAGGTGTATGTCTGCACCCGGCGTCAGGCGGCGGAGGATCATCAGTTGCTGGCGTTCATCGTGCCGCGCGGGGAGCTGGACTATCACGCCTTCGAAACCCATCTGCGGGCGCAACTGGCGCCATACATGAGACCGCATCAGTTGTTCCTGCTGGGGCGCCTGCCGCTGACGGCCAATGGCAAGATCGATCGCGACAGCTTGCTGGGGCAACCGCTGAACCCATGGCATCCAGCTTCCGTGGCCATGGAAAACGACAACGCTTCGCCGACGCTGGACTGGTTGCTGAGCCAGGCGCGTTCGCTGCTCGGCCAACCGGGCCTGAGTGCGCAGGACGACTGGCTGGGCAGTGGTGGTGATTCGCTCAAGGCCATGCGTCTGCGCTCGGCGATTCGGACCCGTTGGCAGCGCGAGATCCCCCTCGACACGTTGCTCAGCAAGTCTTTCTCATCACTGGCCGGACAACTGCTGGGCGAGCGTGGCGATTCGATCTATCCACCTGCGCCTGCGATCAGCCGCGCCGCACGCTTGCCGGCCACCGCCGAACAGCGCCGCTTGTGGCTGTTGCAGCAACGTTCGCCGACTTCGACCGCTTACAGCGTGCCGCTGATTCTGCATCTGGCGGCAGGTGTCGAGGTCGCAGCACTGGGCGAGGCCGTGGACCGTCTGGTGAAGCGCCATCCTGGTTTGCGCATGGCATTCGCATCGGGTGCCGAGGGTCTTGATCAGGTGATTGCCGAGCAAGGCTCGGTCTGTAGCACTTTTGCCGTCGGGCATTTCACCGAAGACAACTGGCAGGCCTTTGCGGAGCTGGTGTTCGCCACGCCGTTCGACCTGTCCACGCCGAACCTGTTTCAGGCGTGGCTGTTGCCGTTCGCCGATGGCAGCTGTCGGCTGCTGCTGAATCTGCATCACATCATCGTCGATGGCTGGTCGGTGAACCTGCTGTTCGACGACCTGAAGCAGCTCTATGCCGACGCCGTGCAAGGTCGCGAAAGCCCTGAATCGGCAGCCCATCTGACGACGCTGGAGTTTGGCCAGTGGCAGCGGCAGTGGAGCGTCGATCCGCATTACCGCGACCAGCGGCGAGCCCTGGCTGAGCTGCATCGGCGGCAGGAAGAACCATCGCCCGCGCTGATGCCGATGCGCCCGGTCAGCCCGGACGCGAGGTTGCACCGCGAGACCCTCGGCGCGGTGCGCAGTGCAGCCCTTGAACGGTTCTGCACGCAACAGCGACTGACCCGTTTCGAAGTGCTGTTCAGTGTCTTCGCCTGGAGTCTTTACGCCCTGACCGGGTGCGAGCGGGCCCGGATCGCCAGCCCGGTGGCCAACCGGCCCCTGGCGGAGTTCGAGGACAGCGTCGGCATGTTTGCCAACACCGTGCTGATTCCCACCGCCGTAAACCACGCAGCGACCCTGAGTGAACAGCTGCATCAACAGACCGCCACCGTGCGCGAGGTGCTGGCGCTGCAAGATGTGGCACTGGCGGATCTGGTCGAAGATCTGCGGTTGTCGTCGAATACTGCGCTGTTCGATTTCATGTTCGTGCTGGAAAACACCGAATACGCGGCGCTGGCTGACTCCAGCCTGCGCGCGACCCTTGAGTTCAACGAACACCTGCACGCCAAATGTCCGCTGACCTTGTTGATGGTGGGCAGCGGTTCGCAGCTGGAGTGCTGGTGGGAATATCAGTGCAGCTATTTCGATGCCGACCAGATGAGCACGGTGAACGCATTGTTCCGCCGTGGTCTGGACCTGTTGCTGGAAAGCCCGGCGGCAACGCTCGACAGTCTGCTGGGGCCTTATCGACATGCTCTGGCCCCGGCCAGTGAAGGTCCGAAGGGCGAGCTGCCGTTCAATACACTTGCAGACTGGTTCGAGCATCAGGTGCATTGCACGCCGGATGCGGTTGCGCTGGTGCAAGGTCAGCGTCGTTTCAGCTATGCCGAGCTGAATGCGCTGGCCGATTCCCTGGCGGCGACATTGATCACGCGTCATCCATTACCGGAGGGAAAAGCGCCGCTGCATGTGGTGCTGTTCCTCGATGCCTCGGTCGAGCACATCGTCGCGCTGCTGGCCCTGGCCAAACTCAATCTGACCGCCGTGCCGCTGGATCCCGGTTATCCGGTGGCGATCCAGCGTCAGGTGCTGGAACAGGCGCAACCGCATTGTGTGCTGTTCAGCGACACGACGGTGGCCGCGCTCGATGATCTCAATGACGGACGATTCGCCACGCACCGGGTCAATCTGCACGTCGATGCCGAAGCGTTCGAGCGTCCACGTCACGCCGGTGAGCGACCGCTGTACACGCTGTTTACCTCCGGCTCGACCGGCAGGCCCAAAGGTGTGCAAGTGTCGGAACGCACCCTGTGCAATCTGCTGCAATGGCAGCGCACGGAAGGGCAGTTGCCGGCAAAAGCGGTGACCTTGCAGTTCTCGATGCTGTCGTTCGACGTGTCGTTTCAGGAGATTTTCAGCACTCTGTGCGGGGGTGGCTGCTATCACCTGATCACGCCGCGCTGGCGTCAGGATGCCGAGGCGTTGTTGGGATACATGGTCGAGGCGCGGATCGAGCGGTTGTTCCTGCCGTACGTGGCGTTGCAGCATCTGGCGCAAACCGCTGTGGCTCGCGGAGTGTATCCGTCGGCATTGCGCGAAGTGATCACCGCCGGGGAGCAATTGCTCTGTACCGACGCGCTGCGCAACTGGTTCGGCGGTATGCCGCAGGCTTCGTTGTTCAATCACTACGGCCCGACCGAAACCCATGTGGTCAGTGCCTTGCGTCTGCCTCCGCAGCCCCGTGACTGGGCGTTGCGTGCACCGATCGGTCATGCCGTCGGCAATGCCCGGTTGCTGTTGGTCGATGAGCAAGATTGCCCGGTGCCAATTGGCAGTCGCGGCTATCTGCTGGTGGCCGGGCCGATGGTTTCCCGATGCTATCTGGGTGATGCAGGTCTGAATGCCAAGCGGTTTGTAGAGTTGCCAGAGGGCCGCTTGTTCTATCGCACCGGCGATCTGGCGTGGGCCGATGCCCAAGGCTGTCTGCATTATCTGGGACGTGACGACCAGCAGATCAAACTCAGCGGCCATCGTCTGGAGCTGGGGCAGATCGAGGCGGCCCTGATGCAGGTGCCGGAAGTGGTCAACGCGGTGGTGGCGGTTCAGGCTGATCCGCCGCGCCTGATCGCCTGGCTGCAACTCGACGGCGAGCCTGCGACGTCGCAAGAGCTCGATCGTCAGGTCGCGAAACAGCTGCCGGCCCATGTGCGGATCGATGAATATCGGCGGATCGACGTCTGGCCGCGCACCCCCAGCGGCAAGATCGACCGCAAGGCCTTGCCGAATGTGGGTGAGGCGCTGGAGCGGCGCAGTACGCTACAACCGGTTGTTCAGTTGAGCGCACTGGAGCGGCAACTGAGCGAGCTGTTCCGGGATGTGATCGGCCGTGACATCGAACCGGAACAGACCTTCTTCGAGGCCGGCGCCACCAGTCTCGGCCTGATGCGTTTGCATGGTCGTTACGCCGAAGCGCTGCCGCACAAGGTGACGATGGCCGACCTGTTCGAACACGTCACGATTCGGCGTCTGGCGGCGCATCTGTCGACGGCTTCGGTGGCAGCAGTGGAGCGTGTCCGGCAGACCGATGCTGGTCATCAGCCGATGGCAATCATCGGCATGTCGGTCAATGTGGCCGGGGCGCAGAACCTGTCCGAGTTCTGGGCGATGGTGCAGGGTAACGAGCTGGGCATCGAACACTTTGCCGCCGAAGAAGGTCTGGTCGGCGCCCGCAGCCAACTGGCCGGCATGCTCGACTTCGATCCCGAGTACTTCGGCATCAGCCGCCAGGAAGCGCGTCTGATGGATCCGCAACAGCGGCATCTGCTGATGGGGTGCGTTCAGGCCTTGCAACACGCGGGCATCGTCCCGTCGGCGGATGGTCCGCGCATCGGCCTGATCGCCAGTTGCGGCGAAACCACCTACTTCCAGCAGATGCTGCGCGACACTGCAGAAGGCGATCTGCCGGACGGCTTCCAGATGGCGCTGCATCACGACAAGGACTTTCTGGCGACCAAAGCCGCGTATCACCTGGACCTCAACGGCCCGGCCCTGAGCGTGCAGGCGGCGTGCGGCAGTTCGCTGATCGCCGTGCACCTGGCCAGTTCGATGCTGCGCCAGGGCGACAGTGACGTGATGCTGGCCGCCGGCGTGCTGATCGACCCGACCCTGACTGATGGCTACCGTCATCGCTCGCAGCACATCTTTTCCGCCGATGGTCTGTGCCGTCCATTCAGTGACGACGCCAGTGGCACCATCGGCGCCAGCGGTTATGGCGTGGTGGTGCTCAAGCCATTGGCCAGGGCGCGGGCGGATGGCGACCGGATCTACGCGTTGCTCGAAGGCTCTGCACTGAACAACGATGGCCGGGCCAAGATGAGCTACACCGCGCCATCGGTGGCCGGGCAGAGTGCAGTCATCAGCGACGCCTTGAATCGCGCCAGACTGACGGGCGCTGACATCGGGTACATCGAAGCCCATGGCACCGGCACTTTGCTGGGGGATCCGATCGAGGTCGCGGCGTTGACCAAGGCCTTCGGCGAAGCGCCGGCCGGCAGCTGCGCGCTGGCCTCGGTGAAGAGCCAGATCGGCCATCTGGGTGCGGCGGCGGGGGTGGTCGGGCTGATTCGCGCCAGTCTGGCGGTGTTCCATGGCGTGTTGCCGCCGAACCTCGGGTTTGGCCGGATCAACCCGCAGATCGATCTGGAGCATTCGCCGTTCTATGTGCCCACTGCATCGCGGCCGTGGCCGGAAGGGCGGCGGCGTCTGGCGGGTGTCAGCAGTTTCGGGATTGGTGGCACCAACGCCCATGTGATTGTCGGCGCTGCACCCAAGTCGCAGGACTTGACCGAGGAAACGCTGCCACTGTTGATGATCTCGGCCCACAGCCGAGCGGAGCTGCTGCGCGATATCGCGGTGATTCGCGAGCACATGCAAGCGCATCCGGAACAGCGGACTGCATTGCTGCGGCACTTGCAGTCTGGTCGCCGGCAACTGCGCTGGCGCTTTGCGATGGTCTGCCAACCGGGTGACGCAATTCCTTTGCAGCCGACAACGATCAAGGAAATCACCACTTCGGGTGCACAGCTGACCGTTCGTGATCATACAGCGCAGGCGTTGCTGGAAGCCTGGTACGAAGGCGCCCATATCCAGTGGCCGCAGCGTTCGGCACCGCCGCCATGGGATTTGCAGCCGTCGTCTTTTGATCTCCAGACCTATCGGTTTCAACCCCCTGGCGAAATCGTTGCCCCGGTTTTGGCAGGCATCGAGCGGCAGCCGCTGGCGCAGTGGTTTCATCAGCGGCAGTGGGTGCGTGTCCAGCGCCTGGGCTTGAAAGCACCAGAGGCCATACGAGAAACGCTGATCCTTTGCAGCCATGAAGCACCCGGCGCGGCATTGCTGGAACATCTGCGAACGGTTTATCGACGTGTGGTTCAAGTCCGCACCGGCAATGGCTTCAAGCATCTCGGCGCAGATCGATTCGAACTGGATCCGCTGGACACCGAAGCCCTGAGCCGTTTGCTCACCGAGGTCACAGAACCTGAACCCGGCGAACTCGACTGGCTGCACACCTTGCCGCTGGCAGTGTCCGGCGCGGTCAACGAGCAATCGCTGGATCTGGCGCAGTGGGCCTGTCTGGACACGGTCAGTGCGCTGATGCAGGCCTGGGGGCAAACCGCGCGCACGACACGACTGCGGTTGTGGCTGATGTCGTGGCAGGCGTGTCCGGTGGATGGCGAAGTACGGCGTCCCGAGCTGGGGGCGCTGGCCGGGATCAGCGAGGTGGCGCCGCAGGAATACCCGGTGCGTTGCCACTGGCTGGACTGGCCGTCGCCGCACCTTGATGCGCAGGCCAGAGAGCTGGCGGCGCTGCTCGGCGATCCGGCCGCGTTGCCTCGGCGGATGGCGGTGCGCGACGGTTACCTGTGGCAGCCACGGTTGATCGCTCAGCCATTAACGGGTCCGACCACGACTTCCAGCCTGCTGCCGGAGGACGGCACGTTTCTGGTGCTGGGCGGCACTGGCGGGATTGGTCGAACCCTTTGCGAACATCTGTTGCAAGCACCTGCGCGGCGTGTGGTGTTGCTCTCCCGTCAAGGTGAATTGCCTGTAGAACTCGCGGCCTACGCCTCGCGAATCGACTGCGTTCAGGCGGACATCGCTGACCTGTCACGCTGGCCGCAGGTACTCGAGCAACTGGCCCGACGTTACGGTCAGCTGACCGGGGTGATTCATGCGGCGGGTGTCGGTGCGGGCAGTCTGATTCGCCATCGCGATGCCCGGCAGATGGCCGAGGCGATGGCCGCCAAGACTCGCGGCATGCTCGCGGTCGAAAGCCTGATCGAGCAGCTTTCGCCGGGCTTCGTCCTGTACTGCTCGTCGATGTCGGCACTGTTCGGCGGCGCAGGGCATCTGGACTATTCGGCAGCCAGTGGTGTGCTCGACGGCTTCGCGCATTACCGTCCGGACACGACCAATGCTTGCCTGCGTCTGGGGATCAACTGGGACATCTGGCGCGACATCGGCATGGCCACGACCAGCAATGGCGGGGACGCTGCGCATCAGGAGCATCTGACGGTCGGCTTGTCGGCCGAAGAGGGTTGTCGGGTGTTCGATCTGGCGATGGCGGCGCAGTTGCCGCAATTGCTGGTTTCGACCACCGGTATCGACACCGCGCGGCGTTTCTATCCGGTTCGCCATGGCGCCGTGGCCGCGCCGGTCGCAGTGCCGAAGGGCGTGGATCTTTCCGCGCGCCTGCGTGAATGCCTGTGCAAATGGCTCGGCGTGGCTGAGTTGGAGGACGACGATTCGCTGTACGACCTGGGCGCGGATTCGCTGACCCTGCTGGACCTGATCGATGAACTGCAAGCGGCCACCGGCGAGGTGTTCCAGCTGTCGCAGTTCAGCCACAAGGTCAGCCTGGGCGAGGTGTTGGGGCTGGTGGCAGATTCCACGGCAGAGGCTTCAGATGACGCGTCGCACAGCTGGAACGACGCGGTGCGGATCGATCAATGGCATGCCGGCGCCGGTCGCGAGTGGGTGTATTTGATCCATCCGGTGGGCGGCGATGTTCAGGCCTATCGGGAACTGGTTTCGACGCTGCCGACGGAACTGGGTGTCTGCGTGATTGCAGACCCTGCGTTGCGTGTGCCGGCGCTGCCGAACATCAGCATTGTCGAGCGGGCCCGGTGGTATCTGCAGGCGATCAAGTCCCACATTCCGGACGGTTGCGCCTGGCGTCTGGCGGGTTGGTCGTTCGGGGCCTGGGTGGCGCAGGCGCTGTGTCTGCAAGCTCAGGCTGAAGGCTTCAGGCAACCGCTGCTGTATCTGATCGACCCACCCGCGCCGGATGCCGGTGCGGAACTGGCCGGCATCGACGAGCGGACCATCGAACAGGTGTTCCAGCGAGAGTTCGCCCAACGCTGGCCTGACGTTGAAGGGCATGGGATGTCCGAGGAGCGTCAGGCTTATCTGCAACGGCTGACGGTGTGCTGTCGCAATAACATGGCCAGCATGGTCGATTTCCAGCCCCCGGCGTTGGTCGCCACATCCGTGTGGATGTTTATCGCCGGGCACGCCAACCCTTATGGGCTGGGCAACGCCTGGAACATGAATGACCTGCAACGCAACTGGCAGGCCTTGCTGCCGCAGTTGCAGAGCTGGCAGCAACTGGACACCGACCACTACGGCATCGTGGCGGGCCGTTGGGCGCGGTTGCTGGCCGAGGTCATCGGCACGGAGGAGTCGTCGAGATGAATGAGCCGATCTTGATGCCTCGGTGGTTGCCAACCTTGGCGCAGGTGCTGTGCGAAGAGCAGCCCGATGTCTTGCTTCAAATGATTTACAGGGTCGATGAACCGCAGTCGCTTCGGCCAGTTCATCGTTGGCAAGCCGACGTGGTGCTGCCGATGCTATGCGAGGCATTGCCGAAACACCGGCCAGCGCTGCTCGCACTGCAAAGCCTGCATCAACGGGCGGCCCTCGGTTTGTCCGGGCGTCACGGCGAGTGGCGGGCCACCCTCAAACCGGTGTTGCTGGCGTTGTATCGACGGGCCTATGCCTATGACGCGGCGTACGCCCAGGCCCATGCCAGTGCGATGACTTACGGCCTCGCGCCGAGCAACACCGCGATGATCGCCGAGCACTTCGGCGATGCCGAGGCGTTCGCGGTGTATTACGCGCAACTGAATACCGACGCCAGCGCCACTGCGTTCGCTCAGGCCCATGCCGCCGCCAATGTTGAAATCTCGTCCCGGGCTTTTGCGACTGACGACGCGGATGCGTATGCGCAGGTTTGCGCAGCGTCGGCGCGGGTTTATGTCTGGGCCTGTGCGAAGACCGACGAGGAGCGACGTGCGCTGTTCAACCATCTCGCACAAGGGCTGATCCGGCACCTGCAGTCCCATCCAACAGGAGAAACGACATGAACGATGCACAGCAGCAATTCGATGTGGTGATCAACGCTCAGGGTCAGTATTCCCTGTGGCCGGCGGGCAAGCCGATGGCCAGCGGCTGGAATGCGGCCGGGATGCGTGGCGAACGTCAGGTCTGTCTGGATTACATCAATGAGCACTGGATCGACATGCGCCCGCGTTCTCTGCGCGAGCAGTCATCGGTGTCGTTCCAATAAGAAAGGTGAGAGAACATGGATCAGTTGGCACTCAAGGCAATCGAGCGCATCGCCGCAGAAAAGCGCGCGCCGTATCAGCGCATCACGGTCGACCGGATCACGCCGATCATCGGTGCCGAAATCGGCGGCGTCGATCTTTCGCAACCGCTGGATGACGCTCAGCTCGCGGAAATCCGCCGGGCCTTTCTGGAGAACCACGTACTGGTGTTCCGCGATCAGCATCTGACGGTCGAGGAGCACAAGGCGTTTGGTCGGCTGTTCGGCGAACTGCGGGCGTTGCCGGTGGAGGATATCGACGGCGATGACCCGGAACTGGTGGTAATCCGCGCCAATGCGCAATCGCGCTATGTGGCTGGCGAAACCTGGCACACCGACGGCACGGCTGACCTGGCGCCGTCCATGGGTTCGATGCTGTACGTCAAGGAAACCCCGGCCATCGGCACCGGCGGCGATACGCTGTTCGCCAACATGCACCTGGCGATTGAAATGCTTTCGCCAACGATGCAGCAGTTTCTCGGCGAATTGACCGCGATTCACGACGGCGCGATTCCGTGGAAAGGCTATGAGGCGCCGGCCAACCTGCCAAAAACCGAACACCCGGTGGTGGTGCGTCACCCGGAAACCGGACGCAAGTCACTGTTCGTCAATTCCGGGTTCACGTCGCACATCGTGCAGTTGTCCGGAGGCGAAAGTCAGGTGCTGTTGAACATGCTGTTCGACCTGGTGGCCCGTGAGCCGTCCCTCAGCTGCCGGGTTCGCTGGGCGCCGAACACGCTGGTGTTCTGGGACAACCGCTGCACCCAGCACCACGCGATCTGGGATTACTTCCCGCATTCGCGTTATGGCGAGCGGGTGACGATTCTCGGCACGCAGCCCAAGGCTTGAAAACATCAGAGGGAGCCATGCGCTCCCTCTTTTTCTAAATGCCGCGACGAATCAGTTGCTCGACGATCAACTCACCGAACGCCAGATTGCCGTGCAGCGGGTCATCCACTTCGCAGAACGCCTCACGCTGAAAACCCTGCTCATCGTTCGCCGCCTCGCGCACGTCGATCAGCTCGACGCCAAGCCCTTGCAAACGTTCGATCAACAATGACTGCGCCGCCATGAACACGCGCGGGTCGGACAACTCCGGCACCCGTTGCGGCGGCAGCGCGGCGAACACCTTGAGGTTCAGCGCCAGAGCCTGTTCATAGAAAGCCAGGGCGGGACGGGACAGGGTGTCGATGATCGTCTCGAACAACGGCCCGGCGAGAAAACCGTCGTCGAACTCACCCTGCGCATTCTGGTAACAGGTCCAGTTCGGTGCGGTGGCGAGGTAGTGCAGGCTCAGGCCGATTGTGCTCACCAGCGGCACGCCGACCTTCGCCAGTTGCGGGACTTCCAGCGTGTTGAGGGCCTGGCGGTACAGTCGATCCATTTCCGCATCCCGAAAGACGACGTCATGACGGGTCAACTGGAAGAAGTCGACGGCGAAGTCCCGACCGGTTCCCAGCGGGCCGCCACCGAAAGCTATCTCACGGGCCTGCGCCGCCTTGCCGATGACGCCGGCATGGGAGTCGCCCAGCAGCAGAAACCTAGGCGTAGTAATCGAGTACGGCGTCTTCACAGACAAGATCCTCGCTGGACACACGGGTGGAGGAGGTCGGCGCCTGCACCGACTGGACGGCTTCAAGTCCGGCAAAGAATTGCTGCATCACGAACGCCACGCCTTCTGGCGTGACTTCCCGCTGGTTAGGCTGGTAGAACGCGCCCTTGAACGGCGTGCCGGTGATGATTTCGTAAGACGGGAAATAGTCGACGTCGGGCAGGTCTTCACACAATTGCCCGGCGACTGCGCGCAGGACCGATTTGGAGTAGGTCGTGGCGCTCAGCACATGTTGCCCGGTGGCGGTGGCCGTCAGGGGCACCGGTGAAACGGTGAGCAGCAGGCGCAGTTGCGGGTTGATCGAACGCATCAGTTCCAGCGCCCTGACCATGTCGCCGTAAGTGTCCATGAAACCGAAGTTGCAGAACCGGTGGAGCAGCGGATCGAAAGTGCCACGCACGGTGCCGGGGCACACGGGATAGACCAGACCGGTCTCGCGATGTTGCCAGGCTTCGGTCAGGCCGAGGGTGAACACAAACACCTTGGCCCGACGCAGTGCTTCGCGGATGGCGTCGAGGGTGGCCTCACGCGACTCGAACAACGCCTGCTCGCTGGCAAATCCGTCAGGCTCCACGGCGGGGCGGAACGGATCGAAGAAACGCCCGTCATGCACCCAGGCCTCATCCGGCGGAGCGCTCACGCCCAGCGCCCATTCAAGCCATTGGCACAACATCGCCGGGGTATAAAGATTGCCGGTGCGAAAGGAAAACACCCCGTAGTTGTGGGCTTTCCAGTCGGCCTCGGGCAACGCGTCCGGGGCGGGCTCCGCGTCCAGCCAGTGCATGCCGCGTTCCACCAGCGCGCGGCCGATGTGCTGGGCGAAACAGGAGCCGGCGGTAACGATGGCATCCTTGTTGCCGATCTCGAATTGCGGGGTCCACAGTTCACCGATGTCCGGCGCGGACTTGTCGGCGACGGCCGTACGCCAGAAAGCGCGGGGTGGCAGGCATTGATAGGGATTCACGACGAGAGGCCTCCTTGGCGAGTCGTTGAGCGCAAGGCTCAGCGGATTTGATAGTGGTAGATCAGATCGTCGAACCACCGATCACCGATCTGGTAGGCCTGCGGCACACGACGTGCGAACACAAAGCCGCATTTCTCCAACACCTTGCAGGACGCGACATTGCCGTCGGTCACGGTCGATTCCAGCGAGTTCAGCCCGATGGTCGCGGCGTAGTCGATGATCGCCTTTCGCGACTCGGTGCCAAAGCCTTTGCCCTGATGCTCCGGCAATAGCAGGCATCCCACTTCGGCATGCCCCGGCGACAGGATGCGAAAACCGGTCACGCCCAGTTCGTGCCCGCTGGCCCTGTCGGTCACCACCAGGCACAGCCAGTGCTCCGACTGCGGTCCCCACGCCGGGAGCCGATGCTCGAAACCTTTGCGAACCTGCTCCTCGGCAATTTCGCCGAACACGTACCGCATGGTCTGCGGCTCGGAATGCAGCCTGAGAAACAACGGCCAGTCGGATTCGACCATCGTGCGCAGGTCCAGTCGATCCGTGGATAGCTCGAGCATCCGCTGCTCCTTGCGAGGGTGGAAAAAGGAGAGGGTTTTTTACTTGGTGTGGGGGGAAAGATCAATGAGCGGATGGGGAGATGCTGAAGGTAATGGCGAATGCCGGCCATCGATGGGTACAGGCACGCAGACTGGAGGGCCCGTTGATGAAGGGAAGTCCCGGTTGGCGGGGCGGTGCGGAGAAAGGCGTTCGTGTCCGAACGGACAAGCGTAACGCCTCTCTCCAGTGGTGCCTGTCAGCCCGCCAACGTCGCGTTATCGATCACGAACCGATACTTCACATCGCCCTTGAGCATCCGCTCATAGGACTCGTTGATCTGATCCGCGCGAATCAGTTCGATGTCCGACACGATGCCGTGCTCGGCGCAGAAATCCAGCATCTCCTGGGTCTCGGGAATGCCGCCAATCATCGAGCCGGCGATGGTGCGGCGTTTCATGATCAGGTTGAACACGTTCGGCGATGGATGCGGCGAGGCGGGCGCGCCGACCAGGGTCAGTGCGCCGTCACGCTTGAGCAGCACCAGGAACGCATCGAGATCGTGAGGGGCGGCGACGGTGTTGAGGATGAAGTCGAAGCTCTTGGTGTGCGCGGCCATTTCTTCGGCATTGCGCGACACCACCACTTCATCGGCGCCCAGTGCTTTCGCCGCTTCGCGCTTGGATTCCGACGTGGTGAACGCCACCACGTGAGCGCCCATCGCATGGGCCAGTTTGATGCCCATGTGGCCCAGACCACCGATGCCGACCACACCGATCTTCTTGCCCGGCCCGGCGTTCCACTGACGCAGCGGCGAATAAGTGGTGATGCCCGCACACAGCAGCGGTGCGACGGCGGCCAGTTGCGCTTCGGGGTGGCGGATGCGCAGCACGTAACGCTCATGCACCACGATGTTTTGCGAGTAGCCGCCGAGGGTCCAGCCGGGGGCGTCCGGCGTCGGGAAGTTGTAGGTGCCGATCATGCCGTCGCAGTAGTTTTCAAGACCGGTTTCGCAGTCTTCACAGTGTTTGCAACTGTCGACGATGCAACCGACACCGACCAGATCGCCGACCTTGTATTCGGACACATGGGCACCGACCGCCGAAACGCGGCCGACGATTTCGTGTCCCGGGACGCACGGGAACTGGGTGCCGGCCCACTCGGAACGGACCTGGTGCAAGTCGGAATGGCAGATGCCGCAGAAGGCGATGTCGATCTGGACGTCATGGGCCGCAGGGGCGCGGCGATTGATCTGGATGGGCTCAAGGGGTTTGTCGCCCGCGTGGGCACCGTAGGCTTGTACAAGCATGGGAACGTCCTCGATGGATCTGTCGGACAGTCATCTTCCCGCTCTGAAGTTGCATTCCGTTAGTGCATTCCTATCGAATGCTTGCCTGATCCTGTGCGTCAGCGCCGCGCAGAAAGTTGCTGCGGGGCCAGGAACGCGTCGTGGAAGTAATTGCGCAAGGCCTGCATCGCCGGGCTGAATTCGCGCTCGCGGTGCCAGGCCAGGCCGACGCTCATCGGGGTCACCTTGTCGGTGATCGTCAGGGTCTCGATGCGCTTGCCTTCCAGCGACCAGGGGCGGTGCACCAGGTCCGAGAGAATGGCCACGCCGCTGCCATTGGCGACCATGCTGCGCACGGCTTCTACAGAGCTGGTACGCACCCGCACGTTGGGTTGCTGGCGGGCGTTTTCCCAATAGCGCATGGCACTTTGTTCCGCTTCATCCACAGTCAGCAGGATGTAGGGTTCCAACGCGACATCCGCGAGGCTGACGGCCGAGCGCTCACAGAGCGGATGGTGGCTGGGCAGCCACAGGCGGCGTTCGGAGTTGAACAGGGTTTCCGAAACGATGTCGGGGTGCGTGAGGTTCGCGGTAAGCACCACCGCCATATCGAACTTTCCTTCCAGCAAACCCTGTTCGATGGCCTGCCGTTCCTGCTCGTGGACTTCGATGGCGACGTCCGGGTGCCAGTGTTCCAGCCGTTGCAGATGATGCGGCAGAAAATAGCCGATCACCGTGTAGCTCGCGGCCAGGCGAATCAGGCCGCTGGCGCGGATGTCGGGTAGCGGGCTGTTCAGCGCGTCGTCGACGCTGCGCAAAATCACGTAGGCACGGTTCAGGAAGTGCCGACCGGCATCCGTCAGGCTCATGCCTTGTGCCGAACGCTGGAACAGCAACGTGCCGAGCATGCCTTCCAGTTCCTTGATCGCCGTGGTCACCGCCGACTGGGAAATATTCAAGTGAATCGCTGCCTGGGATATCTGCCCGATCTCTGCGGTGGCAACGAAGTAGCGAATCTGACGCAAGGTCAACGACATGGGTATTCCTGAATTAAGGTATCTGTTTTTCAGAAGATACCCTATCTGTTAATAGATCTTCCCAAGGGGTTGGCGGGAATTTAACGTGGCCTGCATGAAGTCACAAGCGTCAGGAGCAAGGGTTATGCAGGCAGTAGATTTCAACTCGGACATGGGCGAAGGCTTCGGCCCGTGGACCATCGGCGATGGTGTCGACGACGAACTGATGACGTTCATCAGTTCCGCCAACATCGCCACCGGTTTCCATGCCGGGGATCCCGGCACCATGCGTCGCACCGTCGAGCTGGCCAAGCGTCTGAAGGTCGGCATCGGTGCGCATCCGGGGTTTCGCGATCTGGTGGGATTCGGGCGCCGACACATCAATGCACCGGCTCAGGAACTGGTCGACGACATCCTTTATCAACTGGGCGCACTGCGCGAACTGGCGCGGGTGCAGGGCGTGACGCTGCAACACATCAAGCCTCACGGCGCGCTGTACATGCATCTGGCCCGGGACGAAGAAGCCGCGCGTCTGCTGGTGGAAAACCTGCAACGGCTGGAACCTGACCTGTTGCTGTATTGCATGCCGGATTCGGTTATCTGGCGTGTCGCCAAAGAGCTCGGCCAACCGGTTGTTCGCGAATTCTATGCAGACCGCGAATACGACTTGAGCGGCTCCATCGTCTTCACCCGCAATGTTCGCGCCTACGATCCGGGGTTTGTCGCCGCCCGTGTGTTGCGCGCTTGCCTGGAAGGCGTGGTGCGCACCGTCGAGGGTGAGGATCTGGCGATCGAGTTCGATTCCATCTGTCTGCACAGCGATACGCCGGGTGCTTTGGCGCTGGTCGAGGCCACCCGCAAGGCGCTCGATGCCGCCGGGATCGAGGTGCGCCGCCCCCGCTGAATAAAAACGAAACACCCGGCACACAGACGCCGGTGTTCAAACATCGATTTTTTGCCTGCCTTTCTACAACTATTCCAAGAGGAACAGACATGGCCGAACACTCTGTCATCACCCCGTTACCCGGGACTTTCTATCGAAAGGCCACGCCGGATTCGGCGAATTACGTCGAGGTCGGCGATCCTGTCAGCGCCGACACGGTGATTGGCCTGATCGAAGTCATGAAGCAGTTTTCCGAACTGACCGCCGGGACGGCGGGGCGCCTCAGTGCCTTTCAGGTTGAAGACGGTGATCCGGTGGAGCCGGGTCAGGTCGTCGCTACGCTTGATAGCGAGTGAGGGCGTGAACATGACTCAACCTATTCGTAAGTTGCTGGTCGCCAACCGTGGCGAAATCGCCGTGCGCATTATCCGTGCGGCCAAGGCCCTGGGCATTCCCACCGTTGCCGCGTGCAGCGAGGCCGATATCGACTCCCAGGCCGCACGCCTGGCCGATGAAGTGCATCTACTGGGGCCGGCCCGTGCCGATAAAAGCTACCTGAATATCGAGGCGTTGCTGGGTGCCCTGCAAGCGACGGGCGCCAATGCGGTTCACCCTGGATATGGCTTTTTGTCCGAGAACGCCGGGTTTGCCGAAGCCGTGATTGCCAGCGGCGCGATTTTCGTCGGGCCGGACCCGGACACGATCCGGCGCATGGGTGACAAGGCCGAAGCGCGGCGTACTGCCCAGGCGGCAGGTGTTCCAGTGGTGCCGGGTTCGCCGGGTGAGCTGTTTGATGTCGAGTCGGCGCTTCGGGCGGCGGAATCGGTCGGTTACCCGTTGCTGATCAAAGCCTCGGCCGGTGGCGGCGGGCGGGGTATTCGCCTGGCAGAAAATGCCGCGCAATTGAGTGAAGAGTTTCCCCGTTCGCAGCGCGAGGCACAGGCCGCTTTCGGTAATGGTGCGGTGTATCTGGAGCGCTTTATCGGCAAGGCCCGGCACATCGAAGTACAGGTTCTGGGCGACGGGAAAAACGCCGTGCACCTGTTCGAGCGCGAGTGTTCGCTACAGCGTCGGCGTCAGAAAATCTTTGAAGAAGCACCGTCGCCCGTACTGAACGCGCAGCAGCGGGAGGCACTCTGTGCCAGCGCCGTACGCTTGACCGAATCCCTCGGCTACAAGGGGGCGGGCACGCTGGAATACCTGTATGACGACGTCACCGGCGAGTTCTTCTTTATCGAGATGAACACCCGGATCCAGGTGGAGCACCCGGTCACCGAACGGGTCACCGGCATCGATCTGGTGCAGGCGATGTTGCGAATTGCCGGTGGTGAACCACTGGGCCTGAAACAGAGTGACATCCGCCTGAATGGCGCGGCCCTGCAAATGCGCTTGAATGCCGAAGACCCGGCCCGGGATTTTTTCCCAAGCCCCGGTCTGGTCGAATCGTTGGTCTGGCCGCAAGGCGAAGGTGTTCGTGTGGACACCCACCTGTATGAAGGCTACCGGGTGCCACCGTACTATGACTCGCTGTTGGCCAAGCTCATTGTGCACGGGCCGGATCGCTCCACAGCCCTGGCGCGTGCCCGGACAGCGGTGGCGCAAACCTTGCTGACCGGCATGGCCAGCACCTTGTCCCTGCACGCTGAATTGCTGCAGCAACCGTGGTTGCAAACCGCCGACTTTCATACCGGGACGCTGGAAAACTGGCTGTCCGCACGCCGCAGCGGAGGTGAAGCATGAGTCGTCCGATCCGCTACAGCTTTGGTGCCGATGAGCATCTGTTTGCCGAAGTCAGTGAAAGCATGTCCCTCGAGGCGTTTTTCAAGGGCATGGCGGTCACCCGCGCCGTGGAGCGGTTGAAACTCGATGGCGTACTCGATGTGTGTCTGGCCAACGCATCCTTCCAGATCCGCTTCGATCCGGATCGCATTGCGCCGCTGGCCTTGCTCGAGGCGGTGCAGGGCGCCGAGGCAGAAGCCGTTGCCGAGCGCACGTTGCAGACCCGGATCATTGAGATTCCGGTGCTGTACAACGATCCGTGGACCCACGAAACGCTGATGCGTTTTCGCGACCGGCACCAGGACCCGAGCGCCACGGATCTGGAATACGCCGCGCGCATCAATGGTCTGGCGGACGTCGATGCGTTCATTGCGGCTCATAGCGGGGCGCCATGGTTTGTCTCGATGGTGGGGTTCGTCGCCGGTTTGCCCTTCATGTTCCAGATGGTCGAGCGCGAACGTCAGTTGCAGGTGCCCAAGTACCTGCGTCCACGTACCGACACGCCGAAACTGACACTGGGTCACGGTGGTTGCTTCGGTTGTATCTACTCGGTGCGTGGCGCCGGGGGGTATCAGATGTTCGGTGTCACACCGGCCCCCATCTACGACCCGCAGCAATCGCTGGCGTACCTGAAGGAGCACATGGTGTTTTTCCGTCCGGGTGACATTGTGCAGTTCAAGCCAATGGATCGTGCAGCGTATGACCAGGCCGTTGCAGAGGTGGAGGCCGGGCATTTCGATTTGCGGATCCGGCCGGTGGAGTTTTCACTGGATGCGTTTCTCGCCGACCCGGTCGGTTATCCCGTGTCGCTGCAGGAGGTGCTGGCATGATCAAGGTACTCAAACCCGGTCTCGCCACGTCGGTTCAGGATCTGGGCCGCGAAGGTTACTACCACCTCGGCATCCCGCCGTCCGGCGCGCTCGATCAATATGCGCTGAGAGCGGCCAATCATCTGGTCGGCAATGCGGCGGATTGCGCCGCGCTGGAGTGTACGTTGCTGGGCCCTGAGCTGGCGTTTCAGCAAGACGCACTGGTCGCGGTGTGTGGCGCGCACATGGCGCCTCGACTCGATGGTGTGGAAATGCATCACGCCACCGCGTTCGCGGTGAAGGCCGGCCAGGTCCTGCGTTTCGATTTTCCCAAGGCCGGTGCCCGGGCTTATCTGGCGGTGGCAGGCGGAATCGATGTGCCGCTGGTGTTGGGGAGTCGATCGACTTATGCGCTCGGAGCGCTGGGTGGTTTTGCCGGACGACGCTTGATCGCCGGAGACGAATTGCCGGTGGGCAAAGCCAGCGGCAAGGGGCGTGCCGGTGCCAGTCTGCCCATGGCGCTGCGCCAGTCACTGGGTGGGGAGATCAGGCTGCGCGTGGTGCCGGGGCTTTATTACGATCGCCTGACCGACGCGGCAGCGAAGAGCTTTTTCGCCGAGCCGTGGACCGTCGGATCGGAAGCGGACCGCATCGGCTATCGCTTCAAGGGCGGCAGCGCGCTGGACTTCCAGCCGCGAGAGCAACCCTTTGGTGCTGGCTCCGATCCGTCGAACATCGTTGACAGCTGCTACCCGATCGGCTCGATTCAGGTACCCGCCGGCCTCGAACCCATCGTGCTGCATCGCGATGCCGTATCGGGTGGCGGTTACGCCATGATAGGCACCGTCATCAGTGCCGACCTGGATCTGATCGGCCAGATGCAGCCCAACCAGAAGGCTCGCTTTGTAGCGGTCAGCCTCGACGAGGCCCTGGACGCACGGCGTTCCTACAAGAAAAAACTCAGCTGCCTGAGCAAGCTTTTCCCTTCCTGACTCTGCCCGCCGCACCGCGCGGGCCCTGCCAAACGCCAGGCCAACGCCGCACTTCGGTGCGGTGAAGGCTGCCCGCGCTTCAACCTTTGACTGGTTCTGGAGTACACGCATATGGCTGCTTTATCGCAATCGAGTCAAACCGGGCAAGATCCGGCCCATCATCCCGTTTCCACCGAGGCCCGCATGGGCCGACTGTCTCTGACCATGGCCTGGTGGGCCGTGTGCAGCGCCATGTTCTACATCGTGGTCGGCGCTTCGCTGGCCTTGTCTTTCGGTGCACGCAATGCGCTGATCGGGATGGTGCTGTCGGTGATCAGTTATGGGCTGGTCAACAGCGTTCTCAGCCGTTTCGCCATGCGCAGCGGATGGTCGGTCGCGTTGTTTTCAAGCGTGTTGTTCGGCCGGGCCGGGGCATGCCTGGCCACGCTGATTTTCTTTTCGACGGCGATTTACTATGCCGTGTTCGAAGGATCGGTGATCGCCGTGGCGCTCAATCACCTGTACCCGGAACTGGTCTATCCACTGGCTGCCCTGCTGGTGGTGCTGTACAGCGTGCCGATGATTCTGGGTAGCGTGCAGCACTGGCTGGACAAGCTCAACGGCGTGTTGTTGCCGGTGTACCTGGGCGGTTTGCTGGTGGCGGTCGGGCTGTCGATCAGCCGTTATGGTTACCAGCCGCAATGGCTCGATTTCGGCCCGGCAACCCCCGCGACCTTCGGCTGGTGGGATTGCTATGTGGCCTACATGGGCGTCTGGATCCTGATGCTGTTCACCTTCGACTACGCCCGTTTCGGCAAGCCGCAGGACGCTCAGTATCATGGACGCTGGAACTTCGGCATGCCGTTCTATGCCGTGACGTTTCTGCTCAACGGCGCGGCAGGCATCTATCTGGTCAGCAGTATTCCCCATGAAGGCGCGCTGAACGAAGTCTCTGTGGTGATGGCCATTCTGCAGTTGATGGGGCTGTGGGGCCTGCTGTTCGTCTGGGCCACGCAAACCCGGATCAACACCGCCAACTACTACCTGGCGACCCTCAACATGCAGGCATTCTTTGGTCGTTTCGGCATACGCGGTTCGTACCTGCTGTGGGCAGTGGTGGTCGGGGTAATCGTGTACGGCTTGATGCTCGCTGACGTGTTTTCCTACTTGCTCAAGGCATTGGCGTATCAGGGCATTTTTGTGGTCGCCTGGGTCGGTGTGGCACTGGCGCAGATTGTCTATGGCAGCAATGACGAGGGTGCACTTGAACGCAGCCCGGCGTTCAACCCGGTCGGCCTGATGGCGTGGTTCGCTGCCACGGCACTGGGGTTGTTGCTGATGTGGACGGGCGGTGTTTCCGGCAGTTTTTCTGCGCCGTCGACGGTGGCGCTCGCGTTCGGCTTGCAGGCCGGGCTTGCTTATCGCCATCAGTGGGTAGGGCAGAGGGCAAGTTAAGAGGATCGGCGTTGGCCCGCTCGACGGCGGGCCAGCGTCGCGAGTGCATGATCAGGAAGCCGAACGTCGGACTTATGTGATTCTGATATCAGTGCTATCCAATTAGTGCCGTTTATCAATCAATCGTCGAAGGGTAGTTTGCATCTCCATACCGTATTGATGGAAAGGAGGGTGCAAACGATGCGAACCACGATGAAGGCCGGCGTGCTGGCCGCGATGATCGGAATGTCGGGCGCTGAAGTCGAGGCGGCGGATTACCGGCAGAACCCGTTCACCTTGACCTACGGTGGCGCGATCACCCGTAACGAACCGGGCAAGGTCAACATTCACCCGGTGACCTACACGCTCAATGGCCTGGCCATTTCCGCCAACGTCTACACCCCCGCGAACTACGATCCGGCCCGGCACTATCCCGCCGTTGTCGTCGCGCACCCCAATGGTGGGGTGAAAGAGCAGGTTGCCGGTCTTTATGCTCAGCGTCTGGCCGACCAGGGCTATATCACCATCACGGCGGACGCGGCCTATCAGGGCGCGAGCGGTGGTGAGCCGCGCAACATCGACAAACCGGCCAACCGAGTCGAAGACATTCATGGCATGGCCGACTTCATCGCCAGCTACCCGGGCGTCGACACCGCCCATCTCGGCTTGCTCGGCATCTGCGGCGGTGGCGGCTATTCGTTGAAGGCTGCGCAGACCGACAAGCGCTTCCGCTCGATTGCCACGGTGAGCATGTTCAATTCCGGGCTGGTGCGCCGCAACGGGTATCAGGATTCGCAACTCGACACCATCCAGCAGCGCTTGCAGCAAGCCTCGGCCGCCCGCGCCCAGGAAGCCGCTGGCGGGGAAATCCAATACATCGGTGATGCCAAACTGACCGATGAGCAGATCGCCAAGTTGCCGTTCGACCTGTACCGCCAGGGTTTCGAGTATTACGGCAAGACTCACGCGCATCCCAACTCGACTTTCCGTTACACCCTCAGCAGCCTGCTGGACCTGATGAGTTTCGACGCGACGGACCAGATCGAACTGATCGACAAGCCGTTGCTGATGATCGCCGGCAGCAAGGCCGACAGCCTGTACATGTCGGAGCAAGCCTTCGCCAAGGCCACCGGGACCCAGGACAAGACGCTGTTCAAGATCGACGGCGCCACCCACATCGAAACCTATTGGGTGCCGGCCTACGTCGATGTCGCCATGCAACAGCTGACGGCGTTCTACGCCCGAACCCTCTGATTCGAAGGAAGCCATCGCCATGAACAAAACCTTGTTGGGTCTCGCCATGTGCGCGGCCACCCCTTTTGCCAGCGCTGCCGAAGTCGCGGGCGGCGGCAGTGAGCCGTCGAGCGCGCAGCAGATCCGTCGTGCGGGTTCTCAGGCCTCATTTGTGGGGCCCGAAGATTATTTCTCCGGTCGGGTGCGCGTCGATCCACTGTTCAACGACACGGGCGAAATCAATGCGTCCGGCGCTTACGTGACGTTCGAGTCGGGCGCTCGTTCGGCCTGGCACACCCATCCTGCCGGTCAACGATTGGTGGTGATTTCCGGTGTCGGGCAAACCCAGGAATGGGGCAAGCCTGTGCAGGAGATTCACCCCGGCGATGTGATCGTCTGCCCGCCGGGCGTGAAGCATTGGCACGGCGCCGCGCCCAACAGCACCATGACCCACCTGGCGGTGACCGGCTCGGTGAACGGCAAGAATGTGGAGTGGCTGGAGAAAGTCGCTGAAGACCGGCCAGTGCCACCAACAGCACCAATAGAAGCCGCCGTCTCCGATGTGCTGTCCGCGAGACAGCAGGCAATCGTGCCGATTGGCGCGGCCATGGCCAGCAGCAACATGCCGCGTCTCAACAGCGCTTTGAACGAAGGATTGGATGCCGGGCTGACCGTCAGCGAGGCAAAGGAAATCCTGGTGCAGTTGTATGCCTACGCCGGTTTTCCACGCAGCCTCAATGCGCTGGGCGAATTGATGAAAGTGGTCGAGGCGCGCAAGCAACGGAGCATTCACGATGAGCCGGGGCGCGAACCCGGTCACGCCGTGGCGACAGGCGACGCCTTGCTGGCTGTGGGCAAGGCCAATCAGACCCGTATTGCCGGGGCGCCGGTTCAGGGCCCGTTGTTCGACTTCGCGCCGGTCATCAACCAGTTTTTGCAGACGCACCTGTTCGGCGACATCTTCGAACGCGACAACCTGGACTGGCAAAGCCGTGAACTGGCCACGGTTTCAGCCCTGGCGGCTACGCCCGGCGCCGAATCGCAGTTACGTTCGCATGTCGCGGCCAGCCTGCGGGTGGGCTTGAGCGCTGCGCAATTGCGTCAGTTGACGCAGGTGTTGACCCGGCACGGAGAAGTCGAAGCGGCGGGGCGCGCCAGCGAAGCACTGGAAAAACACCTGGCCCAACCCTGAGCAAACATCATCCGCCGTAGCGCAGCGCATCGCGCAACAGGGTGAAGGCGGGTGAACTCTGGCGCCGACTGGGGTAGTAGAGGTGATAGCCGGAAAACGGCTCGCACCAGTCGGCGAGCACCCGGATCAACCGGCCCTGCGCGACATGCTCCTGCACCAGGTCTTCCGGCATGTACGCCAGCCCCAGCCCCTGGAGCACGGACTGCAGGCGCATGGCAATGTTGTTGAACACCAGTTGCCCTTCGACTCGCACATTCAGGGTTTGTCCGTCCTTCTCGAATTCCCAGAGCAGCAGGCTGCCATGGGTCGGCATGCGCAGGGTGATGCAGTTGTGTTCCATGAGGTCGGGTGGAATCAGCGGTTTGCGGTGGCGGGCGAAGTAGGCCGGGGAGCCGACCACCGCCATGCGCATGTCCGGGCCTATGCGCATGGCGATCATGTCCTTGGCTACCTGTTCGCCCAGCCGCACGCCGGCGTCGAAGCCTTCGGCGACGATATCGGTCAGGCCGTAGTCGACGATGATCTCGACATTCAGGTCGGGGTTGTCGGGCATCAGCCGGGCGAGGGCGGGTTGCAGAATAGTGATCGCCGAATGCTCGCCGGCGGTGATGCGCAGTTTGCCGGCGGGTTTGTCGCGAAACTCGCTGAGCAAGGCCAGTTCGTGATCGATCTCCTCGAACCGCGGCGCGATCACGCGCAACAGATGCTCGCCGGCCTGGGTCGGGGAAACACTGCGGGTGGTGCGCGCGAGCAAGCGCACGCCAAGGCGTTCTTCCAGTTGACGCATCGCCCGGCTCAGGGCCGGTTGCGACATGCCCAGTTTCGCCGCCGCACGGGTGAAGCTGCGCTCTTGCGCCACCGCCGAAAAGATCGCGAGCAGGTCGTAGCTTTCAACTGACATTGATGCGCCCCTGTTATGAACTGCTGGCGATTATGCCATCAGCCATAACAATCGGCCGACTCTAAAAACCTGCGTCACAGCTGGGGTCAGGTGGATTTTTTACGCATTCTTTACGGTGGAGGATTGGGTTCGCATCGATACTGGCCGCGTTTTTTTGACCGCACCTGAGCCTTGTATTCCTGAAGGCCCCGGTTCGCGTATTGCCCAAGGATGGCATGCCACTACTTCCCGCCGTTCGAGAGCCGCGACCCTTGAGTAAAACCAACGAAAATTCCCCAACCAAGACCTCGGGCGCAGCCATGCTGGTGGCCGCTGTCGGCGTGGTTTACGGGGATATCGGCACCAGCCCCCTCTACACCCTCAAAGAAGTGTTTTCCGGCCACTACGGCGTGCAGCTCAATCACGACGGTGTGCTGGGCATTCTGTCGCTGGTTTTCTGGTCGCTGATCTGGGTGGTCTCGATCAAGTACGTGCTGTTCATCCTGCGGGCCAACAACCAGGGTGAGGGCGGCATCATGGCGCTGACGGCGTTGGCCCGTCGTGCGTCGGCGCCTTACCCGCACTTGAGCAAGGTGCTGGTGTTGCTCGGTCTGTTCGGTGCGGCGCTGTTCTACGGCGACAGCATGATCACTCCGGCGATCTCGGTGCTCTCGGCGGTAGAAGGGCTGGAGCTGGCGTTCGACGGCATCGAGCACTGGGTGGTGCCGCTGTCGGTGGTGGTGCTGGTGGCGCTGTTTCTGATCCAGAAACACGGCACGGCGCGGATCGGCATTCTGTTCGGCCCGGTCATGGTGCTGTGGTTCGTGGTGTTGGGCGCGCTCGGGGTCTACGGCATTGTGCAGCGCCCCGAGGTGTTGCAGGCACTGAACCCGATCTGGGCGGTGCGCTTCTTTACGGCCCATCCGGGCATGGGCGTGGCGATTCTGGGCGCGGTCGTCCTGTCGCTGACCGGTGCGGAAGCGTTGTACGCCGACATGGGCCATTTCGGCCGCAAACCGATTGCCCGTGCCTGGTTCATGCTGGTCCTGCCCGGTCTGGTCCTGAATTACTTTGGTCAGGGCGCGTTGATCCTCGGCAACCCGGAAGCGGTGCGTAACCCGTTCTATCTGCTGGCTCCCGAATGGGCGCTGCTGCCGATGGTCGCGCTGTCGACGCTGGCGACGATCATTGCTTCGCAAGCGGTGATTTCCGGTGCGTTCTCCCTGACGCGCCAGGCCATCCAGCTGGGCTACGTCCCGCGCATGTTCATCCAGCACACCTCGAGCCAGGAGCAGGGCCAGATCTACATCGGCACGGTCAACTGGGCGTTGATGGTCGGCGTGGTGTTGCTGGTGATCGGTTTCGAATCCTCCAGCGCCCTGGCTGCCGCATATGGCGTGGCGGTGACGGGCACCATGTTGATTACCACGCTGCTGTCCGCCGCCGTGGTGTTGTTGCTGTGGAAGACGCCGCGTTGGCTGGCGATCCCGATGCTGTTCGGTTTTCTGTTGGTGGACAGTCTGTACTTCGCGGCCAACGCACCGAAGATCCTGCAGGGCGGTGCATTCCCGGTAATCGCCGGCATCGGTCTGTTCATCCTGATGACCACCTGGAAGCGCGGACGCAAGATCATCGTCGAGCGACTGGATGAAACCGCGTTGCCGCTGCCGTTGTTCATCAGCAGCATTCGTGCGCAGCCACCTCATCGCGTGCAGGGCACGGCGGTGTTCCTGACGGCGCGGGCCGACGCGGTTCCCCACGCGCTGCTGCACAACCTGTTGCATAACCAGGTGCTGCATGAGCAGGTGGTGCTGTTGACAGTGGTATCCGAAGACAGCCCGCGAGTGCCGGTGGATCGTCGCTTTGAAGTCGAGTCCTACGGCGACGGCTTCTTCCGGGTCAACCTGCATTTCGGTTTTACCGAGGAACCGGATGTGCCAATGGCGCTGAGCCTTTGCCACCTGGCCGAACTGGATTTCAGCCCGATGCGCACCACGTACTTCCTCAGTCGTGAAACGGTGATCCCGACCAAACGCATCGGCATGGCCAAGTGGCGCGAGTACCTGTTCGCGTTTTTGCTCAAGAATGCCAACAGCAACCTGAAGTACTTCAAGTTGCCGTTGAACCGGGTGATCGAGCTGGGGACGCAGGTCGAAATGTAGGGAACGGGAAGCGGCTCAGGGCTGCCCGATGCTGACGGTGACACACAGACCACTGCGCTCGATGACGTCGGTAAACCCCAGATCGACCTTGAGCCCCGTGCGATCGGCAATCGCCTTGACGATGGACAGACCCAGCCCCGAGCCCGACTCATCGGTGCCCAGGCTGCGGTAGAACGGGTCGAAGACACGTGCCTGTTCTTCCACGGCAATCCCGGGGCCGGTGTCGCTGACTTGCAGGACGACCGCCGCTTGCTCCCGTTTGACCGAGAGGTCGATACGCCCGCCGGGCGGGGTGTAGCGGATGGCGTTGTCCACCAGGTTGCGGATCAGGATCAGCAGGTCGGTTTCATTGATGCTGACCTGCACGTCCTCGCTGCTCTCGACGCCGATATCGATATTCTTGCGGTCCGCCAGCGGCAGCAGGTCTTCCAGAATCCGTCGGTAAATGTGCAGGACTGAAACACTGGTGGGCGCTGCATTTGAGCTCGACTGCGCGGCAGCCAGGCTCAGCAGTTGATCGATCAGGTTCCGGCTGCGTTCTATGCCCCGGGACAGCGGCAACAGGCGTTCGCGGGCGGCGGCCGGCATTTCCGTGGCGGCCAGTCGTTCGGCCTGCAGGGACAGGGCGGTCATCGGCGAGCGCAGTTCATGGGCCGCATCGGCGACAAAACGCCGCTGGTTGTCCACGGACTGGGCGACGCGACCGAGCAAGCGGTTGATGGCCACCACAAATGGCCGGATCTCGCTCGGCACATGGCTTTCGTCCACTGGGTGCAGGGCCTGTTCGTCACGTCGATCAATGTCGGTCGACAGCGTGGCGATGGGGCGGAACATCTTGCGCACCAGATCGCCTACTACCAGCAACAGCACCGGAAACAGGATCAGAAACGGCAGCAGACTGCGCCAGGCGCTTTCGCGGGCCTCCTTGTCGCGCACGCCGGTTTCCTGGGCGACGACGATGCGCTCGCCACGGGCGGTGGTTCTGACCAGTACGCGGAAGTCTTCACCGGTCACCTTCAAGGTCGACAGGCCGTCGGACAAGGTCGTGGGGAAGGGCAGCGGCAGCAGGGCGTCGTCGTTGCCGACCGCCTGGCTGCCGTCGGCCAGGTATTGCACGATGACCCTGGATTCTTCGTTGTCGTCGTCCACGGCCTGAGCGGCGGGGTAGTGCAGGGTCATTTGCTGGCGGTCGTAAAGGGCCGCTACCTGACGCAAGGTTTCATCCTGCATTTCGTGGGCTTCGTCCAGCGCCGAGACGAACGCAAACGCCGCGGCCAGCAGTGCAACGACCAGAATCGCCAGCGACAGGGTGACCGACAGCCGCAGTTGCACCGAATCCCTCAGGCGCCTTTTGAAACCATCCATCCCATTCCCCTGACGTTCTTGATGACGTGACTGCCGAGTTTGCGTCGCAGGGCGTGAATCAGAAACTCCACCGCGTTGCTTTCCACTTCATTGCCCCAGCCATAGAGCCGGTCTTCGAGTTCACTGCGCGAAAGGATTGCCCCTGGCCGGATCAACAGAGCCTGCAACAGGGCGAATTCGCGGCTGGACAATTGCACGTCCGGGTTGTCGGCGGTCGTGGCTTGCTTGGAGAGCAGATCAAGGGACACCACGCCGTTGTCGAGCAAGGACAACGCCGTCCCGCCCTTGCGCCGCAGCACCGCGCGCATCCGCGCCAGCAGCTCGGCCATGTCGAAAGGTTTGAGCAGGTAATCGTCAGCACCGCCGTCGAGGCCGCGCAGGCGATCGTCGAGGCCGTCCCGGGCGGTGATGATCAGCAGCGGCACCGGGTTGTTGCGAGCGCGAATGCTGTCGAGCACGTCCAGTCCGTCCTTGCCGGGCAGGCCGAGGTCCAGCAGCACCAGGTCGTAGTGCTGGGTGTCCAGCGTGGCCAATGCGGTGAGGCCGTTTTTCACCCAGTCGGTGGCGTAGCTGGCGTCGTTGAGGGCGCCCTGGATGGCATCGCCGATCATCGGATCGTCTTCGACCAGTAATATCCGCATGACCCGCTCTCCAAAAAAATAGCGCGACGGGCAGGGCCGTCGCGCTTGTATTGAAGCATCTGTGCAAGGGTTTGTCCGGCCCCGAATCAGGCGTTGCCCTTCAGCGAGTCAAAGGCCTTGAGCAATTCGTCCATTCGTGCCTTGCAGTCTTTCTGTTGCGGGGCGCTGGCGCGCAAGGTATCGAGCGAGCGGTCGATGGCCTTGTCCAGCATGTGCCAGTCGCCGGCGGCACGGGGTTTGATCCCGGCTTCGGCGGAGTCCCAGGCGGTTTCCAGATCCTTGATCCGGGCCTTGGCGCCGGGCAGATCGTTTTTATCGACCAGGGCAGCGACGTCGGCCGCGATGTTGCGGAACTCGGACAGATCCCCCAGTTTGGAGGCGGCCTGGCCTTGTGTGCTGACGGCTCCTGCAGCGGCGTTTGCAGCAGGCTTGTCCGCCGGTTTCGAGCAGCCGGCAGCAATGCTCAGCAGGCAGATGGACGAGACGATGGCAACGTGACGAATGATGTTTTGAATCTGGCGCATGATGATTCCCTGATGAAAGTCTGAAGGTTTACTGAGTGATGGCTTTGCGATTGCCGACGCTGATCTGCGCGACGGTGACCAGCAGGACGATGACGCAGAGGAATATCGCGCTGGTCCAGGTTGCGCCCATGCCGAGGCCGCCGTAGGTCTTGGCCTGGGTCAGCAAGTCGCCGAGGGAGGCGCCGAAGGGGCGAGTCAGGATGTAGGCGATCCAGAACGTCAGCACGGTGTTGGCACCCAGACGCCAGGCGATCAGGGTGGCCGCGATCAACGCGCCGAAGATCACTGCGCCGACGGTGAAGCCCAGGCCCAGCGCTTCAGTGGCCAGGTCGCCGGCGGCGGTACCGAGGGCAAAGGTGCAAAGCACGGTGGCCCAATAGAAAAGCTCCCGACGCGGGGTGACGATTTCGCGGATCGACAGGCTGCGTTCGGTCCGGTACCAGATCAGGAAATTCACCACCAGCAACACAGAGAACACCGCCGTGCTGGTGTAGAGGCTGACGTCCAGCATGTCGGTCAGGATGTCGGTGATCTGCGTGCCGACGATGCTCACCAGCACCACGGTCAGCCAGTAGATCCAGGGGGTGTAGGCCTTGGTGCGCAACTGGGTGAACAGCGCGATGGCCAGCAGCGCGGCCATGCCGAGGCTGGTCGGGCCGGCGCCGAAACCGGCGTCCACGGCCAGAAAGTCGGCACCGGTTTCACCCACGGTCGTGGACAGGATCTTGATCACCCAGAAGGACAGCGTCACTTCGGGTACTTTGTTGAGCCAGTCGGCTATGGCGGGTTTCATGGGTGGATGGCCTCTCCTGAGCAGCGCTGAATGTGCGCAGGAGAGAAGGTATCCAGTGAAACTTAGCTGAGCCTGAGGGGCTGGCGATTGTCAGCGCAGCGGCACGTAAATATCCGTTTGCCACTGCTCCTGCGGGGTCTCGGGACTGATGCTCAAGTACTCGAAAAACAGCGGGTGATCGCGCAACTCTTCGCCGCTGGAGGGCAGCCAGTCGCGGTAGACCGGGTAGATGGTTTCACCGATGTGATCGGTGGAACCTGTGTGACGCACCACCGCGCAGCGGCCGGCAGGAATGTTCAGCTCGCGGACGCTGAATTCATTCGGCGCCACCGCTTCACGGGTTTCGCCGCAGATCGCGAAATGGAAGTCCTCCGGCGGCGTCGTGTCAGGGTTGCCGTAAGGAATCCCGAACGTGCGGCTCGATGTCACCGGCGACTGCCCGCTCTGTTGGCGCCACTGGATGAAGCGTTGCACGCTTTGATTGACGAGCCCTGGTGGCCCACGGTGATCGAGCGCAGCGACCTGGACTCCGGGGAAGTCGACGATTCGTACCTGCATGGTAATGCTCCTTGAAAAGTGAGGAATGGCGAAGACCGTGTGCCAGACGCTCCAGTCCGGAGCCTTGCGAAATGCCCCCGGCGAAGTACCGAAGGCTCGCTTGAATGCCCTGGAAAACGCTTCGGGACTTTCGAACCCCGCGTCGAGCGTGGCTTCCATCACCGAATGGTCGGGCAGGGTACTCAAACGGTGCGCGGCACGGCGCAGGCGCATCAACTGCACATAGCGCGAGACGGGCACACCGACGTATCCCGTAAACTGCCGGTGAAAGTGGAACTCGGAAAAGTTCGCCACCTGGCTCAGCGTTTTCACCGACAGATCGCCCTCAAGATTGGCGTCGATGTAGGCGAGTACGACGGTGAAGCGCTTTGCGTAGGCAGTTTGCGTCGGTGCGTCTGGCACGGAGTGAAGCTCCTGGAGTAACGGTCGGCCCTAGAATCGTCGAAAGCGGCGTACAGATACCTAGCCGGACTTGCTCAGGGTTTGACCTCTTCAGGCATTACATCCGAACGACCCTGCACGAATCAATCGCGCGCCTGAGCGACGATTGCAAAGTTGCCCGGGGCTTTCTCCAGCAATCCAAGAAATCTCACCAGATCCACCGTGCTGCCATCGACCTTCAGGTCTTTTGAGGTGAGGGCGTCCTTGAACCCCGCCGTGCCGCCCAGCAGTTGCACGAAAAGATCCTTGGTGACGCTCAACGTGGCGTTGGCATTGCTGGCCGGTGCGCCCCGGCGATAGTGCAACACGGCGTTCTCGATCCACAGCACGAACGACTCCTTCGTATCGGTCAGTTGCAGGTTGAAGGTCCAGTTCTTGCCGTCCGCCGCCGGCCCGTCGAGGCTCGCGGCCATGGCTTCGAGGAAGCGTTCGGTGGGCGTCTGCTTCATCAGCTCGATCAGGTCCGAACGTCTCACGCCTTTGGCCGGCGGGCCGTTGCGCAGTTCCTGGGCGGCGGTCAGGTAGCTGTTGCGCCAGGTCGCGGATTCCGATTGGTAGCCCAGCTGTTCATAGGTTTGGGCCAGCAGTTCCTTGTCGGCCTTGTCGTCGGGCTGGTCGAGGACGGCCTGATCCAACAGTTCGGCCACCCAGCGGTATTCGCCTTTGTCATAGGCCACGCGTGCGGCCTCGACCACTTTGGCGCTGCCGCCCATCAACTCGACGTAACGTCTGGCGGACTCCCTGGGAGGCAGCGGATTCAGATGCGCCGGGTTGCCATCGTAGGCGCCGAGGTACATCTGGTAGATCGCCTTGACGTTGTGTCGCAGGTCGCCGTAATAGCCGCGGGTGCCGAAGTACGAAGCCAGCGAGTCGGGCAACTGGATCTTCTCGGCGATCTCGTCGGGCGTGTAGCCGGCATTCATCAGGCGCACGGTCTGGTCGTGCATGTACTTGTAGACGTCGCGGTGCTTGGTGATGAATTCGCGGATGCGCTCGTTGCCCCAGACCGGCCAGTTATGCTGGCCGAAATAGACCTCGGTGTCGCCCAGTTCATCGAGGGCAGCCTGGGCGTAGTCGGACCAGAGCAACGCGTCGCGGACCTTGGCGCCACGGATCGGCAACAGATTGTGCATGGTCTGCGCCAGCAGCTCGGCACCGCCGTAGGCCTTGCGTTCGGGGATGGAAAAGGTCAGCTCGGCCGGGGCCTCAGCCCCCGGAATGTTGTGGAACACGAAGGTCACGCCGTCGATCATAAGTTCCTGCGTCGGCTGATCGATGATCTGCGTCGGCGCCAGAATGCCGATGCTGCCGTAGGCGACGTTTTTGCCCAGCCCGGTATCCACCATGCCGGTGGCACCCGGCGCCAGGTTCTTGCCGAACTGATACATCGAACGGCGCGACATCGCCGGCCCCGCCAGCACGTTTTCGCTGGTGGCTTCTTCCATAAAGCCGACAGGGGCCACCACGGGAATCCTTCGCTCGGCCACTTCCGCGACCGAGGTAATGCCCAGCACACCGCCGAAGTGGTCGGCATGGTCATGGGTGAAGATGATGGCGGTCACGGGCTTGTTGCCGAGTTGCTCGCGGGCAAAGGCCAGGGCAGCGGCGGCGGTTTCCTTCGAGGTCAGCGGGTCGACCACGATCCATCCGGTCTGGCCTTCGATCAGCGTCATGTTGGCGATGTCGAAACCGCGCAACTGGTAGATGCCGTCGGTGACTTTGAACAGACCGATCTGGGCGTTGAGCATCGCATGACGCCACAGGCTCGGGTTGACCGTGGCGGGAGCCTTGCCTTCGACGAATCTGAACGCATCGAAATCGATCAGCACAGAGCCGTCGGAGCCGAGGATCTGGCCGGTCGGACGGGCGATGAAACCGCGCCGGGCGTCTTCCATGTCCCGAGTGTCGTTGAGGTCCAGGCCCTTGATCGAGGCTTCTATTACCGCCGCCGTGGCGGGCGTCGCTTCACCGCTGGCAACGCTGGGCGGTTTGTCACAGCCGGCGAGGGAAACCAGCGTCAGGGCGATCAGTGTGTGAAAGGTCGGTCTCATTCTTATTGTTCTCCGAGGATCGATTCATCAGAGAGTAGGGAGGCGGGCACGATGTATCCAATGCATTGTTTACATCCGGACAATGCGTGGCTAGCATCGGCCAGATGGACCTCAAACGACTGACACACCTGCTGGCCCTTGCCGATGAACGCCATTTCGGCCGCGCCGCCGAACGCGTGCACCTCAGCCAGCCGGCCCTGAGCCGCAGCATCCAGGTGCTCGAAAGCGAAACCGGTCAGCGCCTGTTCGACCGGGACAGTGGCGACGTTCGCCCGACGCCGGCGGGGGAGTTTCTGATCGAGCGGGCGCGACGGCTACTGTTCGATGCACGCTCGCTGGAGCGGGATCTGGCACTCTACGGCGATGGCCGGCTAGGCAACCTCGCATTCGGCGTCGGGCCGTTTCCGGCGGCGATGTTGATGCATCAGGTGGTGCCTCGGTTGCGCCGGGAATATCCGCAAGTCACCCTGCGGGTAGAGATCAACAACTGGCAGATACTCGAAGCACGGCTGCGGGATGAGGCGATCGAATTCTTCGTCGCGGACATTCGCAATTTCTCGGCCGACACCGATCTGCTGATCCGCTCGCTGGGTCAGGCCTCGGCGGGGTTCTTCGTCCGGCCACAACACCCGCTGGCCGGGCATCAAGTAACGATGAGAGACCTGGAAAAGTACGGCATCGCCACGACGCGCCTGCCGGCCGTGGTGAAGGAAGAGACTGCGCATACCCTGGGCATTTCCACACGTCAGGCCTTGCCGCTTGCGCTGGAGTGCGACGATGTAGCGTTGCTCAGGACGGTGGCCTGTTCGACCGATACCATCCTCGGCGTGATCCACGGCGCCGTGGCTGAAGACCTGCACAGCGGCAACCTGATCGAATTGCAGGTCGTGGACCGGCCCGGACTGCACTCCGAAATCGGTGTCGTCAGCCTGCCCAACAGAAGCCTGTCACCGACCGCTCGCTGCGTGATCGACGCCATCGCCGACGAGATGGCGCAGCGCAACGTCTCGACCTGACCGGCGCTCCGGTCGGCGGCCAAAACGCCAAAGCACAAGACTTCCCGCTCAAAAACCGGATAATGGCGGCCATTCTGTTCAGCTCGCTATTCTGGTAGTCCCCCATGGAAATCAAGGTCAACTTTCTCGACAACCTTCGACTTGAAGCCAAGTTCGACGACTTCACGGTGGTGGCCGACCAACCGATCCGCTACAAGGGCGATGGTTCGGCACCGGGTCCGTTCGACTACTTCCTGGCTTCGTCGGCGCTGTGTGCGGCGTACTTCGTGAAGCTGTATTGCGAAACCCGCAATATCCCGACCGATAACATCCGCCTGTCGCAGAACAACATCGTTGACCCGGAGAACCGCTACAACCAGATCTTCAAGATTCAGGTCGAACTGCCGGCAGACATCTCCGACAAGGACCGCCAGGGCATCCTGCGCTCCATCGACCGCTGCACCGTGAAGAAGGTGGTGCAGGCCGGTCCCGAGTTCGTCATTGAAGAAGTGGAAAACCTCGACGCCGACGCCCAGGCTCTGCTGATGCCGGGTGCGAACTCCAGCGCCAGCACCTACATTCCGGGCAAGGACCTGCCGCTGGAGCAGACCATCGCCAACATGTCGGGCATCCTCGCCGACCTCGGCATGAAGATCGAAATCGCCTCGTGGCGCAACATCGTGCCGAACGTGTGGTCGCTGCACATTCGCGATGCGCACTCGCCGATGTGTTTCACCAATGGCAAGGGCTCGACCAAGGAAGGCGCGCTGGCGTCGGCACTGGGCGAATTCATCGAGCGCCTGAACTGCAACTTCTTCTACAACGATCAGTTCTGGGGTCTGGACCTGGCCAATGCGCCGTTCGTGCACTACCCGGACGAGCGCTGGTTCAAGCCGGGCAGCAATGATGAGCTGCCGAGCGAGATCCTCGACCCGTACTGCCTGAAGATCTACAACCGCGACGGCGAGCTGCGTGGTTCACACCTGATCGACACCAACTCCGGCAATGAAGAGCGCGGCATCGTTTCGCTGCCGTTCGTGCGTCAGTCGGACGGCGAGGTGGTGTACTTCCCGTCGAACCTGATCGAAAACCTGTACCTGAGCAACGGCATGAGCGCCGGCAACACCCTGGCCGAAGCCCAGGTGCAGTGCCTGTCGGAAATCTTCGAGCGTGCGGTGAAACGCGAAATCATCGAAGGTGAATTCGCGTTGCCGGACGTGCCGCAGGAAGTGCTGGCGAAGTACCCGGCGATCATGGCCGGCATTCAAGGTCTGGAAGCCCAGGGCTTCCCGGTACTGGTGAAGGATGCGTCGCTGGGGGGCGAATTCCCGGTGATGTGCGTCACGCTGATGAACCCGCGTACCGGTGGTGTGTTCGCCTCGTTCGGCGCACACCCGAGCTTCGAAGTGGCGCTGGAGCGCAGCCTGACCGAACTGCTGCAGGGCCGCAGCTTCGAAGGCCTGAACGATCTGCCGCAGCCGACCTTCGAAGCTCAGGCGGTTACCGAACCGAACAACTTCGTCGAGCACTTCATCGACTCCAGCGGTGTGGTGTCGTGGCGCTTTTTCAGCGCCCAGGCGGAATACGAATTTGTGGAGTGGGACTTCACCGGCCAGGGTGAGAATTCCAACGTCGAAGAGGCCGAAACCCTGTTCGGCATCCTCAAGGGCATGGGCAAGGAATCTTACATGGCGGTGTACGAGCACATCGGCGCCACCGCTTGCCGCATCCTGGTGCCGGATTACTCGGAAATCTACCCGGTGGATGACCTGATCTGGGACAACACCAACAAGGCGCTGTTCTTCCGTGAAGACATCCTCAACCTGCATCGCTTGAACGAAGAAGAACTCCAGTCGCTGGTCGAGCGTCTGGTCGAAAGCGAACTGGACGACTACACCGACATCACCACGCTGATCGGTATCGAGTTCGATGACAACACCGTGTGGGGTCAACTGACGATTCTGGAACTGAAACTGCTGATCTGGCTCGCCCTGGGACAGATCGAGGAAGCGAAAGAAGCAGTGGAGATGTTCCTCCAGTACAACGACAACACTGTCGAGCGCGGTCTGTTCTATCAGGCCGTCAACGGGGTGCTGGAGATGCAACTGGACGAAGACCTGGAGCTGGCCGACTACGAAGCCAACTTCCGCCGCATGTTCGGCAACGAACGGATGGATGCGGCGATCGGCTCGGTGGACGGCAGCGTTCGCTTCTACGGCTTGACGCCGACCAGCATGAAGCTCGAAGGCCTCGACCGTCACCTGCGACTGATCGACAGTTACAAGAAACTGCACGCGGCCCGGGCCAGCGTGAAGACTTCGTAACGCTGACAGCAGCGACAAAAAAAGCACCTTCGGGTGCTTTTTTGTTGTCTGGAGGTGGGGCGGTCGTTGGCTCTGTTACGTGCGAGCCGGTTCCTGGCTTGTCCAGACGGCCAGTTCATAGCCGTCCGGATCAATGAAGTGGAAGCGGCGGCCACCGGGGAAGGAAAAGGTCGCGCGGGTGATCACCGCGCCCAGCGTTTTGAGCCGCTGCTGAGCGCCTTCGAGATCTTCCGCGTACAGAATGATCAGCGGGCCACCCGGGCGAACCGGTTCTCCCGTGGTGAAGCCACCGGTCAGCCTGCCATCGCTGAACTCGGTATAGGTCGGGCCGTAGTCAACGAATGTCCAGCCGAACGCATCACCGTAGAACGCCTTGCTGCGGGCAATGTCGCCGACATTGAACTCGATGTTGTCGATTTGCCGATCTTTACCACGAACACTCATGGTGGCCTCCTTGGCTGATTTTAAAAATCGATCATAGACGAATAAAAATACTTGCACCGTGATGCATCCGATTGCGCGTCTGCTCCGTAAATTCATCACCCTCATTCGAAGGGTCGAAGAACTCAGGAGACACACCATGCACTCGCTCATCAAACGCATTGTCATCGCCTGCTTCACCTTGCTCTGCCTTGGCACGGGATCGAGCTTTGCCGCCGATACCGTGATGGTCGGCGGTGCGGCCATGTACCCGAACAAGACCATCGTCGAAAACGCCGTCAACTCGAAGGACCACACGACGCTCGTTGCCGCGGTCAAGGCGGCTGGGCTGGTCGATACCCTCAACAGCAAGGGGCCGTTCACAGTCTTCGCGCCGACCAATGAAGCCTTCGCCAAGTTGCCCGCCGGCACCGTCGATACGCTCGTCAAACCGGAGCACAAGGCCGACCTGACCACGATCCTCACCTATCACGTCGTTGCCGGCACTCACACGGCAAAACAGCTGATGGATGACGCCAAAATGCACGGCGGCAAAGTCATGCTCAAAACCGTTCAGGGCGAATCCCTGACCGTCATGCTGCACGACGGCAAGCTGTGGGTGGTGGATGCCAAAGGCGGGAAGGCAGCGATCACCATCGCGGACGTGATGCAGTCCAATGGTGTGATTCATGTAGTGGATACGGTGCTGATGCCGAAGTAGTCATTTTCATCAACAGAAAAGCACCTCCGGGTGCTTTTTTGTTTTTAAGATGGACGTCTCTCAGAAGGAGCGCTGCAATGGATCTGAAGTTCAGTCACGTCGACGTACTGGTCAACAACCTCGAGGAAGCCTGCGCCTACTATGCGCAGATCCTGCAAGCCAGAATCTCCAGAACCCTCGTCTGGGAACGGGGTGGCCTGCACGTTCGCTACGCGGTTGCGCTGATCGGCCAGGAGCGTTTCATGCTGGTCCAGCCGTTGGCGGGCAATCTCAAGGAACTGCTGGATTCGTCGGGGGAGGGGATGGTCTATCGTCACTGCTATTCGACACCGGACATCGAGAAAGCCTACGACGAACTGGTGATCGCCGGCGTGCAGCCAGAAGACGAAAACGGGCGGCCACTGGAACGCGCCAACCTGCAATCACCGTCCGGGACACGCATCATCTGGCTGCCCAAGCGCTTCGGGCATTTTTCTATCGAGATTCTGGAAGAACAGGCGCTTGAGGCATTCATCGAATCTGCGTTTGCCTGATTCTTTAATGGGGACACCCATTTGGGGTCTTGGAATTGGCCAGCACGCCCTCATAACAAGGTTTACCTCCAACATCCCCGAAGGGAAGGACAGACCATGACCAGCCAAACCGAAACTGCCATCCTCGCCGGCGGCTGCTTCTGGGGCATGCAGGACCTGCTGCGGCGCTACCCCGGTGTCCTGAAGACGCGCGTCGGTTACACCGGTGGCGATGTGCCGAATGCGACCTACCGCAATCATGGCAACCACGCCGAAGCCATCGAAATCGTGTTCGATCCCGCTGTTATCAGCTATCGGCAGATCCTCGAGTTCTTCTTTCAGATACATGACCCGACCACGCCCAACCGTCAAGGCAATGACCGCGGCCCCAGCTATCGCTCGGCGATCTATTACCTCAGCGAACAGCAACGCGACGTCGCCGAAGACACCGCTGCCGATGTCGACGCTTCACGCCTGTGGCCTGGACGAGTGGTGACCGAAATCGAACCGGCCGGGCCGTTCTGGGAAGCGGAGCCGGAGCACCAGGATTACCTGGAGCGCATTCCGAATGGCTACACCTGCCACTTCATTCGCCCAAACTGGAAGCTTCCGAAGCGCGCCTGAGATTCAGTAGCGTCAGTGTGAAAGAGGGGGCCGGTCTGTTTTCCGAAAAATGGGCCGGTTTCCTTTTTTCATTCAATGGGTATCCCCATTTTGTTTAGAATTGCGCCCCCTGCATTTCTGCAGGTTTGCCATGGAAAGCCGTCGTCCGACCCCGCACCAGGCAATCGGCTTCCACAAATTGAACAAGGACAAAGGCTCATGGGTATGAGAACGGCTGCGTTGGTTTTGTTGCTTGCAACGTCACTGACCGCCTGTGGAGGAAGCAAGGACAAGGCCAGGGAACTGGTCGATATCAGTGGCGCCTTCAAAGAGCATTACGATGAGGTGGTGGAAACCACAATGCGAGATTACTCGCCACGTTACATGGCGGTGATGGACGAAGAAATCCGTGAGGTTGTGGAAGACAAGGTTCCCTTCGACGAGATCAGAAACCTGCGGATCGATACCCTGGCGGCTCACTTGCAGCCGGATGAACTCAATGCGGCGATTCGTGCCCACGATAACCCCGCGCAGAGCAAAGAGATTTTGAATGACACGCCTGAGGGCCGCGCCTTTCTGGACAAGATCTTCGACGCTGAAGACGCCGTCGAAAATACCTTCCAGGCCCTGTTGAAGGAGCGTGAACCCGCCATCCTTGAAGCGCTGGATAAGATCAATAACAAGAGGCTGAATGGATAGGTGTCCCTGACGCTCTACGCCGGAGGTTCAATGGGACACCCATTTTATTGAGGCGTAGACAGGCTGCCTGAGGGACAGCATCCATCTCCTGCATCAGCGGGTCATAAAACGGCGAATCGCCTGAGTGGTTTCCCCCGGCGCTTCTTCCATCAGCCAATGGCCCGCGCCGGCGATCACCACTTCGGTGACGTTGTCGGCGGCGTTGCGCATCACGATGGCTTCATTGTTGCCGAAGGATTTTTCACCGCCGACGGCCAGGACCGGCATCGTCAGCCTGTTCTTTGACGACGCTTCATTGTCCACCGCATCCTGGCGAATGGCGCGGAACTGGGCGAAGGCTGCGTGCATCGCGCCGGGGCGGGCGTAGAGTTTTGCGTAATGCTGGCGGGTGGCTTCGTCGACTTTTTTCGGGTCGCCGGCGAACTCGTTCCAGAACCGGTCCAGGTAAATGCGCTCACGGCCGGCGACCAGCCGCTCCATGTCCGCGCCTCCAAAATCGAAGTGCCAGAGCATCGGCGAACGCACGATGTCATTCCACGGCGCAATGCCCGGAACGGGCGCATCCATCACCACCAGGCGGTCGGTCTGTTGCGGATACCGCGAGGCATAGGCGAAAGCGACCATGGTGCCGATGTCATGGCCGATGACGACCGAATGTTCGATGCCCAGCGAGGCGAGCACGGCGCGGATGTCTCCTGCCTGGGTCTTCTTGTCATAGCCATTGTCGGGAATCGACGACAACCCCATACCGCGCAGATCAGGGATGACCACGGTGTGATCCTTCGCCAGATCGGTCGCCAGCGGCACCCACATGTCCCCGGTATCACCAAAACCATGCAACAGCACCACGGCCGGGCCCTTGCCGCCGATACGCGTGTGGATCTTCGCGCCGTCCACGGCAATGTCTTGCGTGCGGAAGGAAGCGGGGAACGGTTTTACGTCAGCATGGGCCGGAACACTCAGGGCCACCAATAAGGAGGCGGTCAGCAAGGCGCGGATCATCACGGAGACTCCAGAGGTGTGGTGGGTGGAGCGTAGACCGCTTTTAATGCGTTGCCTTACTTCTGACTGCCGATCATCGTTATTGGCGAAGGGGGCGCCCGAAAAGCGCCGAGTCCGCTTCTCACCCCTGAGTATTCATGGCGCTGGCAAAAGCCTCGGGTGTGGGGCTTTCCTGCCATTGGGCGACACCCTCTGGCAAAGAAACCCAGGGCTGTTTGCGCTTGACCCAGATATGCGCCATCGGTGTCAGCCGTTCCGAGCCATCGAGAATTCCGGCGCGCAAGACCCGCATTCCCGGAGCCGCTGTCGTGTCATTGAAAAGCCTGGTGAAGCAAAGGCTGCAGACAAAGTGGGTCGACGTATTCCCCTCATGAGTGTGGTTGTACATCAGTACGTCTCCCGATATTTCCACCTGCCGCTCGCCGCAAAGGATGTGCAGTGCAAATGCGCTGCCACTTGTGCGCTGACAGTTCAGGCAATGACAGGCGTAAAGCGGCGCCAGGGTATCTGCTTGCAATTGCACATGGACTTGTCCGCATCGGCATTGGCCGGTGAAAGGCATGGTGTTGCTCCTTATACTGCTGCGCTGAAAATGAGAGGTGCATGATCCCTGTTCCTTTCGTTCGGCAGAAGACAACAAACGGACCAGTCGTTGGTAAGAAATGTATGAGCAACCTTGAATGGGAAAGCCAACGGGTATTTCTGGCGGTGCTGCGCAGCGGCAGTCTGTCCGGCGCAGCTCGGCTGTTGGGCATTGCGCAAGCTACCGCACGGCGGCGCCTGGAAAATCTCGAAGCGGGACTGGGGGTAAAGTTGTTCACCCGGACCTCCGCGGGCCTGACCCCCACAGCTTCAGCACGAGGGCTCACTCACCATGTCGAGTCCATGGCGATTGCTGCCGAAGCGTTCAATCGCATGGCCAGCGGCGAGACCGAGGCATCTCATGGTGTCGTCAGGCTGACCGGCAGCGATTTCGTTGGTGTGGAAATACTGCCTGGAATCTTGCGTCAGGTTCAGCAACACCTTCCCGGGTTGAAATTTGAGATCAGTATCAATGATGCGCTGGAGGATATCGCCCGCCAGGAGGCAGACATTGCTGTACGCCTGCTGCGTCCTAATGGCGCAGATATCGTTGCGCGGCGAACAGGTGTCTTGCGCGTCGGTCTTTACGCAAGTGCCGATTGTCTCGCCCGTCACGGCAGTCCCGTGAGTCTCGATGTGTTGCGACGCGGGCCGTTGATTGGCCCTGACCGGCGCTCTGCCGATCTGCGTCGCTGGGTTGAAGTGGGCCTGTGTGATGCTGATCAGTGCTTCGCGGTTGCCACCGACAATCATCTTGCTCAATTCGCTGCACTCAAGGCCGGTCTGGGTTTCGGTTTATGCCCGTCAGTGGTTGCTGCGCCCTACGATCTGATTCCGGTCCTGCCGGACGCCTTCGGTTTCGAGGTCGAGGTATGGATCGCCATGCACAACGATTTGCGTAAAGTCGGACGTATCGCCCGAACCTTTGAGCGGCTTGGTGAGGCACTGAACACGTATCTCGCCGATTGACTGACGCACGTTGTCGATGCCCGGGTGGTCATCACGGTCGAGGGTCCATTCGAACTTCAGAAACGTCAGGAATTTCCGGTCGTATTTCTTGCCTGACCCGCCGATATCAGGGAAGCTCCCGCGAATCTGTCTCGGGCAAGTCGGCTGGACGATCAAATCGTTAGGGAAGCGTTGAATGGCGTTCAAGGTGTTGGTGGTCGGTGGGTATGGAAACTTCGGCAGCATTGTCTGCCGGCATCTGGCGTCCATGCCTGATGTTGATCTGGCGATCTCGGGTCGCGATGCGCGCAAGTTGCTGCGCAAGGTCGAGGCGTTGCAAGCCGCTTCCGGAAAAGCCTGCGCAAGTTGGTGCGGCGATGCCATGGGGAATGGGTTCAAGTCCGCTCTGAATTCGATGGGGATCGAGTTGGTCATCCACACCGGAGGCCCGTTTCAAGGGCAATCCTATGCGGTTGCCGAAAGCTGCATCGAGGCCGGTGTGAGCTATTGCGATCTGTCCGACTGCCGAACCTTCGTCAACGGTATTGCTGTACTCGATGCGCGCGCGAAAGCGGCGGGCGTGGCGATTCTCAGTGGTTGCAGTTCAGTGCCGACGTTATCGTCAGCCATCATCGATCAGCAGCGGTATCGCTTTCAGCGCATCGACTCGATCGAGCATGGTATTTCCTCTTCCGCCAAGATGCCGGGGCTATCGACCGTCGAAGGTGTGCTTGCCTACGCGGGCAAGCCGATCAAGCAGCTCAAGGGTGGCCGGGTTCACGAGGTGCCGGGCTGGCAGGATTTGACGCTGCGCAGGATGCCGCATCTGGGCACTCGCTTGCTGGCTAACGTCGACGTGCCGGACATGGATATTTTCGCCGGTCGTTATGGCGCCCGGACACTGAGCTTCAAGGCCGGTGCCGGGCTCAAGCTCAGCGGTGTCGCCAATGCGCTGTTTGCACAGGCCCAGAAGATGGGGTTGATTCGGGACCATGCGCCCTGGGCTGCGCGACTGCATCGCCTGGGCACCCGCTTCGAGCGATTCGGCGATGGCAAAAGTGCGATGTACATCGACGTGCAAGGTCTCGGGGTTGAAGGGCAACCACTTTCCATGACTGCTCAGCTGACGGCATGGAATGACAAGGGCCCGGAGATCCCGAGCTGCGCCGCTGTTGCCCTGGCCACCAAAATGGCCCGAGGCTATGTGCCTGAACCCGGCGCCCGGCCTTGCGTCGGCGAAATCACCGTCGACGAATACATGGCCGCGATCAACGACCCTGAAAACCTCAGCCTGTCCGTGCATTTCTCTGACGGGCAGTGCTGACCATGCTTTACCTGAGCCTCAAATATATTCACGTGATCGCCGCTGTTTTCCTGTTCGGATTCGGCATGGGGTCCTACCTTTACCTGATCGCCGCCAGCCGCACCGCCAACCCTCAGGTGATTGCTCACGTGGCGAAAATGGTCGTGCGCTTCGACGCCTGGATCACTACCCCGGCAGGCTTCATTCAGATCGCATCGGGTTATGGGCTGATCAGGCTGGCCGGCCTTCCGTTGATCACGGAATGGGTGCTGGCCTCGTTGATCATCTTTCTTTGCGTGGGGGCGCTCTGGCTGCCGGTGCTGGTGCTGCAGAAGCGCTTGTACGTGATGGCTTCGAATGCGATGGAAACCGGGGGAGGGCTCACGGATGAGTATCGGTCGGTGTACCAGAAATGGTTCTGGATGGGGGTGGCCGGTTTTCTGGGGATGTTCGTGATCGTCTTGATGATGGTGACGAAGATGACGCCCGTGCAGGTAGCCGGACTGCTGCTGTAGCGGGGCGGAGGCATGTCTGCCGGCGGCCCGACGCGATGCATCGGGCCGTGGCGACATCGCGATTTAAACAGTCACGACAATCTTCCCTACCTGCTGATTGGCCTCAAGAAAGCGATGCGCCTCCTGAATATCCTCAAGGGCGAACGTCTTCGCAATGATCGGCTTCAGCGCGCCAGATGCGAGGCCGTCGCCGATGAATGCCTTGGCTCTGGCCAGCGCCGCAGGATCCGCGACGATCTCTGCGTAAAGATAGCCCTTGAGCGTCAGGCTTTTACCCAGCACGGTGAACAGCGGGAACGGCGTGGGTTCCGGGCTCAATGCGCCGTACTCGAGCAGAATGCCGCCTCTGGCCATGCTCTGGGTGAGCTGTTCGAACCCGGGGCCGCCGATCGGATCGAACACCACGCGCGCACCCTGGCCATCGGTCAGGGCCATGACGGCGGCGACGATATCCTCTTCATCGCTGACGATGACGTGCGCGGCGCCGGCGTCCAGCAAGGCTTGCTTCTTGGCGCGGGTGCGGGTCACGGCGATCGAAGTCGCGCCCACCATTCGGGCAATCTGGAAGGCTGCCAGGCCGACGCTGCTGGAGGCGGCGGTGACCAGCACAAAATCGTTCTTCGTCAGCTTGGCCTGTTCGACCAGCGCGCCCCACGCGGTGACATATTGCATCCAGGACGCAGCAGCCTGTTCGAAAGACAGGTTCGACGGGTGTTTGACCGTCAGCTCGGCGGGCACGTTGGCCAGTTCGCCGTAGGTGCCCCATTTGGCGATGTCCAGCGGCGGGATCAGGCTGACCGCGTCGCCGACCTTGAACTCGCTGACGCCGGCACCGACGGCCGCCACCACACCGGCCGCTTCATAACCGAGGCGGCTGGGAAATTGCGCTTCCTGCAGATAGGCGTGATTGCGGAACATGACCTCGGCCCGATTCAGTCCGAAGGCCTTGACCTCGATTTGCACCTCGCCGGATGCCGGCGCCGGCACATCGACCGATTCCAGTTTCAAAACGCTTGCGTCGCCGTATTCATGAATCCTGACAATGCGTGTCATGGTTACCTCTTCTGTGATCAATGAGGCCGGTGTGGCCGGCCTTAGTTCGAGTAAAAAAAACGCGCCTGTTGCAGTTGTGCGCGTCGTTACCGAGGCCGTCAATTTAGGCTTTGGCCCCGGTCGGATAAAGACCTACGATAGCGCAACACTAGAAACACAGGGTTTCCAATGGATCGCCTCACATTGATGGCTGTCTTCGTCAAAGCGGTGGAGCTTGGCTCCTTCAGCGCGGTGGCCGATGAGCTTAATCTGTCTCCGCAACTGGTCGGCAAACAGGTCAAGATGCTCGAGCAGCATCTGGGTGTCTCGCTGCTCAATCGCACGACCCGCAAACAGAGCCTGACCGACTTCGGCCGCACGTTCTATCAACGGGCGAAGCTGATCCTGGCCGATATGGACGCCGCCGAAGAAATGGCCGCGATGACCCGAGGCGTGCCCAGTGGCCGGCTCAGAATCAACGCACCGGTCACCTTTGGCGTCAGCACGCTGGCGCCTCGACTGCTGGAGTACATGGTCAGGTATCCGCAGGTGTCGGTGGATCTGACCTTGTCCAACGAACTCGTTGACCTGCTGGAGGGCGGGTATGACGTGGTGTTTCGAATCGGTGAACTGTCTGACAGCGGCCTGAAGGCATTGCCTTTGAAGCCATATCAAATGGTGCTGTGCGCGGCGCCCGCCTATCTGGCCAGGCGTCCACCGATCACGACCCCGCTGGATCTGCAGGAACATGAATGCCTGGCGTTCGCCTATTCCGACGGTCGTTCCCATATTCGTCTGGAAGGGCCGGACGGCTGCATCGACGTGCCGATTAAAAGCAGATTGACGATCAATCAGGCCGACCCGTTGCTGTCGGCAGCGGTGGCCGGGCTGGGTGTGGTGCTGCTGCCGCTGGAACTGGTCAAGGATGCGCTGAGAAGCGGAACGCTGGTCGGGCTGCTGCCGGACTACAACGTCCCGGTCTCACCGATGAACCTTCTGTACGCACCAGACCCTCGGTTAACGCCCAAGTTGCGAAGCTTCGTGGATTTTGCGAGGGCTGTGTTTGGGGCGGGTGCTTGAGCGGGGGAGCGAGGCCGTCATAACGTGATTTGATGATTGCGCTCTCCCGAGTCGGCGGATTGAACAGTGCCACAGCGCTGCTCAATCCGATTGTGATTTCTCTGCCGCACCGCATCTTTTCATCCAGTCCCAGTTCAGAAAACCTCCGGTGAACGCCAGCAGTTCCTGATTGATCTGGTCAACGGTTGCATTTATCCCGGCTCGGGCCAGATCGTAGGCATCATCGAAGTAGCCGCACAGGGCAAGTGCCTCCGTAAAACTGCCATTGTCCCTCGCCCAGACTTGATACATCCCTTCAGCCAGTGCTCTGGCGAAGCCAGGATTGTCGAGAAGCATTTTGTGCGCATCGGCCAGGACGTACGGCAGTAGCTCTGCGGTGGTCATGGAGGGACGTGCGATTCGTAATAATTGATTCGCGGTGTCGAATCGATTTGATTCGCCCATCAGTGCGAGTTCTATCAGCGCATAGGCAGGGTTCGTCTGGTCCCGGATCTGCGCATCCGCCCACTGCACGATGTCCGGGACGTCAAGTGTATGGAGTTCCAACGCGAGCTTCAGGTAGGCGACTTGTTCGCTCAAGGGCACATCGGATGCAGAAGCTGTCATGCGGTTCTCAAATGTTCAGGCGTAGGGGCAGAGTGTTTAACAGGCAAATGATGGGTACGATGCAGATCAAAGACAGGCCAAGGAAACAATATGCCGCTGCTCGTATGGGACCCGTTTGATCTGATTGGTGTACTCGGTGTCCTTCCGTCCCATGATGAATTTGAAACGTCGCATCGCTACTCGATTCAACAAGGCTCTCTCAGACTGGAGCTGACGGTATGGCAGTACGATTCCGATGTCGAGATTCAGCTATGGGAAGCATCGCTGCCCAACCCCATCATCAAATACACTCTGCTGGGCTGCCCGGGGATCCGGGTTGTAGAGGACAAGCGCGGAAAATTCCTCGAATTTGCCGCGTCGAACACGTTCACCGGGCGATATGACGGATATTCAGTGATTCCCTACGGGCTCAGGCTCTGGGTCGAACCTCAGATTTTCCTGGAGCCATTCAGCTACTCGACAGCCTGATGACTCCACTGTCGCAAACGTCGCATTCCGTATTTCAAGCGTGTTGTTGCGACGTAGCCCATTGCTCTCTGGTCAACCCGTAACACTTGCACCAGGCCGGTGTCGTGGACAGCGTCAGCTCGGCATCATACAAGTGCACCGCACCGATCTTCATGGCGGCTTTCTGCGAGCGGATGTTTGACGGCGCGATGTGAAGATAGACCGTGTCGTAAGCCTTGAAGGCGTGTTCCAGCATCAGTTGCTTCAGTTCGCGATTGGTCTCGCCACCCCATTTCGCCCGCACCAGAAAGGTGTACCCGATGGCGATACTGTCCGGCAGGTCGGGCGGGGTGTAGTAACTCGACATGCCCAGGATCACCCCCGTATCGATATCAATGACGACCAGGGATTGGCCGGTGGCCAGCCGCGCGGCGAAGTACGTTTCGAATACCGGCCGCTCATGGCGGTCACTGGCGGGGTGGCCTGCCCAGATGTGCGGGTCCGAGGCCGCCAGAAACAGGCCTTCAAAATCGTTTTCGGTCAGAGGCCTGAGCCTCAGCGTGCTCCCGCATAAAACGGGTTGGCAGTCGAAGTCGCGCACTTGAATGGGTTCCTTTCCAGTTGAATCGCGGGAAGGGAACCAGTCTAGAGTCACGGAACCTCAAGAAAAGAGCCAATGCGCCTGATATTGATGGAGCCATCGCCCGCCCGTTTTCAATACTGTTTCTTCCTGATATCGCACAAGGTCGGCCGCAACTCGTGCACCAGATCAATCAGCGCACGCAGACGTGCCGGCACGAAGCGATGGCCCGAGTAGTAAAGCCTCAACCCGCCAAACGACGGACACCAGGGCATCAACACCGGCACCAGCGCGCCGCTGGCCAGTTCTTCCTGGATGAACCACTCGGAAATGAAACCGATGCCCAGGCCCAGCACCACGGCCTGTTTGATCGCCAGCAATTCGTTGAACACGAAGCGCGTCGGCAGATCCATTTGCAATTTCTCGCCGTCGCGTTCCAGCTCCCAGTGATAGAGGCCGCCGTGGGCCATGCGCATGCCGATGCTCTGGTGGGTCAGCAGATCCCGTGGGTGTTCGGGCACACCGTGGCGTTCGAGGTACTCGGGCGTTGCCACCATGAGCATCCTGATGTCGCCTGGCAGTGCCACCGCAATCATGTCTTGCGGCACGGACTCGGCCAGGCGGATCCCGGCGTCGAAGCCCCCGGCGACGATGTCAACCATGCTGGCCTCGCTGACGACGTCGATGCGCACCTCGGGATAGCGCCGTGCGTATTGATTGAGCAGCGGCTCCAGCAGCAGGTACGCCGCACCGTGCGGTGCGTTGATGCGCAGTGTGCCGCTGGGCTCGTCGAGACCGACGCTGGCCTCTTCGCCGGCACTCTTGATCTGCGCCAGGGCCGGGGCGATGCGCTCCACATAGCGCTGACCGATGTCGGTGAGGGCAACGCTGCGCGTAGAGCGGTTGAACAGGCGCACCTTCAAGCGCGCTTCGAGGCCGGCCACCGCGCTGCTCACGGCGGTAGTGGACATACCCAGTTCCTGTGCCGCGCCGCGAAAACTGTTGCGTCGGGCGACGGCCAGTACCACTTCCAGCTCGGTCATTCCTGTTCTGTGCATGGATTGTCCTGAAAATAGGGATGCTTCATCAGCCAAAGGATAGCTTATCGGAACAATCAACCCTTCTTAGACTTCGCTTCATCGAGGCTTGCTTCAAGCGAGTCATTTTCAGCGAGGAGTTGCCATGCAGCGCATTGAACACATTTACATCAACGGCGAGTACGTCCTCCCACACGGTCAGGAATGGTTCGACCTCCATAACCCGAGCACCGAAGAAGTCATCGGTCAGGTCCGGTTGGGCGATGCACTTGACGCCCAGCGCGCCATCGCCGCCGCCAAGGCTGCGTTCCCGGCCTGGTCTCGCACAACGCGTGAGGAACGCATTGCCGCCCTGCAACGCATGCATAAGGCCGTCGCGGCCAGAGAGGAAGAACTGCTGGAAGCCATCCTTGAGGAGTACGGCTCGCCTGCGGTGCGCGGGCGCTGGATGGCGACGTACCCGGCGGATGTGATTGCGCAAGCGATCGAAGCGCTGGAGGCGTTCGACTTCGAAGAGCAGGCCGGCATGGCCAAGGTCATTCTGACGCCCGTGGGCGTGACCGGGCTGATCACGCCGTGGAACAGCAATGCCGGCTTCATCTGCAACAAGCTGGCCACTGCACTGGCGGCAGGCTGCACCGCCGTCATCAAGCCCAGCGAGATGAGCGCGTTGCAGACGCAGGTCGTGCTCCGCGCGTTGCACGAAGCGGGGCTGCCACCCGGTGTCTTCAACATCGTCAACGGCCGAGGCGACGTGGTTGGCGAGGAGATCGCCCGGCATCCCGACGTGGCCAAGATCTCGTTCACGGGATCGTCCGCGGTCGGTCAGCATCTGGTCAGAACCGGTGCCGACACCCTGAAGCGCGTGACCCTGGAACTGGGCGGCAAGTCACCCACCGTGGTACTCGATGACGCGGATTTCGAGGCGGTCATGCCGCTGGCGCTGCACGCCGGATTCCTCAACAGCGGCCAGGCCTGCATCGCGGGTACGCGCATTCTTGTTCCGCGTAAACGGCTCGCAGAGTTCGAGCAGGCTGCGAAGGAAGGCGTCGCACAGTTTCAATCGGGCGACCCACGCAACGCCGACACCGATATCGGCCCGATGGTGAGTCAGAAACAATGGGACCGAGTGCAGCGCTACATCCGTATCGGCCAGGGAGAGGGCGCGAGGTTGCTGGCGGGTGGCGAAGGTCGACCTGAAGGCCTGCACGCCGGATGGTTCGTCAAACCTACGATCTTCACCGACGCCAACAACCAGATGCGGATCGCGCGCGAGGAAATCTTCGGCCCGGTGCTGACGATCATCCCTTACGAAGATGACGCCGATGCGATCCGCATTGCCAACGATACGGACTATGGACTGAGCGCGCTGGTGCTGGGTCAGAATCCCGAACGTTGTGTGAGCATCGCCCGTCAGATCGACTCGGGACGCGTGCTCATCAACACCCTGGCCCACGAGCCGCGCGCTCCTTTTGGTGGATTCAAACACTCGGGCCTGGGGCGTGAAATGGGCAAGTGGGGGATGAGTGCGTATCTGGAGCCGAAGACGTTGATTGAGGATCTTCCGAAACCGGCCCGCGAAGATTGATCGATATCGAACGGCAACCCTGAATGGCGTCAGCTCTGCTGGCGCCATCGATCACACTGACTCATCCGCCGAACACCAACGATTGCGCCCCAGCCGCTTCGCCTGATACAGGCAGGTATCCGCCGACTTCAGCAGCATGGCCGGCGTCACCGCGTCGTCAAGCGGGTGACGGGTCGCAATGCCGGCGCTGGCGGTGACGTACCCGAGGGGATGCCCGGAGTGTTCCAGTTCCAGCGCGCGGATGGCTTGCAGGATGTCCTCGGCGACCTGGATGGCGCCGGCGTTTTTGGTGTTGGGCAGCAGCACGGTGAATTCTTCGCCACCGTAGCGCACGGCGAGGTCGCCGGGGCGTTTTACCGCTTGCTGGATCGCACGTCCGACGGCGATCAGGCAGTCGTCACCGGCGGCGTGGCCATAGCGGTCGTTGTAGCGTTTGAAGTGGTCGACATCGAGCATGATCAACGACAGCGACGAACCCTGGCGCCGGGCCAGACGAATCTCGTCCGCCAGCGCATTGTCCAGGCGCCGACGGTTGCCGAGGCCGGTGAGGCTGTCGGTCAGTGCCATGTCGCGCATGGCCTGGTGAGCGGAACGGATTTCTCGCTCCATCGCGATCCGCTGGCGCAACTGGCTCAGTACGATCAGTCCGAAACCGGCGAGGACCAGGATCAGGAAAATCAGCACGAAGCCGTTTTTCAGCAAGTCCCGACGCCAGGGTGCGGTGATGGAATCTTTCGACAGGCCGGCCTCCACCACCAGCGGATAGGTGGTCAAGGCGCGATAGCCATAAAGCCGTTCAGTGTCATCGACCACCGCCCGGATCTGCGCAATGCCTTCGTTGGAACTGGGCAGGTAGGTTTTGAAGATCTCGCTGTTCGCCAGGCTTTTGCCCACCACGGAGGCGATGAAAGGGCGGCGAACCAGAATCGTGCCGTCACGCATGGCCAGCACCAGTGCGCCTTTGTCATCGATCCGGAAATCGCCGTAATAGTCGACGAAGTAACTGACCTTGACCGTCCCCAGCAGCACGCCGGCGAACGAGCCATCGGGGTTGTTCAATCGGCGGGAAATGGGAATGATCAGGTCATGGGTGGAGCGACTCTCGACCACCTGGCCGATGCGCACTTGCCGATCCTCATGGGTGCGGTGGTACTCGAAATAATCGCGGTCGGCGTTGTTGGCCATTTCCGGGGTGACCTCTTTGTCGGTCACGATCCAGTGGCCGTCCGGGCCGTAGATGAACAGGCCGTGCAGCTGCGGCATGATTTTCGATTGCTGCACCAGCAACTTGTGAATGCGCGGGACATCGAGGTTCTGCAGACCATCACCTTCGACGCGCTCGGCCAGCCCGGCGGTGACCACATCGACCTGACGAATCGTATCCTCGGCGTGCTGGGCCGTGGCGCGGGCCAGGTTGGTCACCGAATCGCGCGCGGATGCAAAGACCGAACGATAGTCACGCCATGTCCGCCAGCTCTCGACCGCCAGAAACGCCACGACCACCACCAGCATGAAGCTGACGGTCAGCCGAAAGGTCGAACCGGCCTTCATCGCTTTGCCGGCGGGGCGCCGCGTGTCGTTCGCCGTGGGCGCTTGTGTGTTGCGTCCGAGCATCAACTTTTCCCTGGATGTCGTTCTGAACGTATTGCCGGCGAACATTATGACAAGGATCGACGGGAAGGTCGGGGCCGCCGTGTGATTGAGCCCAGGATTGAGCGGATTGTCTCGTTTGGGTTGACGGTTAAACGCTTTGCAGGTGATTTATCGCTTTCAGGCGAGTCATTAATCTGTGCCCATCTTGAACGCAAGCGAACTTCCACAACTAAAAAGGGGATTCAACATGAGCACTGCAACCTACAACCGCCTGAACAAAGACGACGCCGTGGTTCTGCTGGTCGATCACCAGACCGGTCTGATTTCGCTGGTCCAGGACTTCTCGCCGAACGAGTTCAAGAACAACGTGCTGGCATTGGCCGACCTGGCAAAATTCTTCGAGTTGCCGACCATCCTCACCACCAGTTTCGAGCAAGGCCCGAATGGCCCGCTGGTGCCGGAACTCAAGGAAATGTTCCCGGATGCGCCGTACATTGCCCGCCCGGGCCAGATCAACGCCTGGGACAACGAAGACTTCGTCAAGGCCATCAAGGATACCGGTCGCAAGCAGATCATCATCGCCGGTGTCGTGACCGACGTGTGCGTGGCGTTCCCGACCTTGTCGGCACTGGCGGAAGGGTTTGACGTGTTCGTGGTGACCGATGCTTCCGGCACCTTCAACACCACCGTGCAACAAGCCGCCTGGAACCGCATGACCCAGGCCGGTGCGCAGATGATGAACTGGTTCTCCGTGGCCTGTGAGCTGCACCGCGACTGGCGCAACGACATTGAAGGGTTGGGCAACCTGCTGTCGCAGCGGATTCCGAACTATCGCAATTTGATGAATGGGTATGCGGCGCTGACGGCGATTCAGAAGTGACCTAAAGCCGACATGCTAAAAGCCTGCTCTGTTAAAGCAGGTTTTTTGCATTTCGGTATTTTTCATGATTTCGGCCGTAACAAGAACTATCGGTATGAGCAGGCGAGTCGGTGCGAGGTAAAAATTGGCAAGGTTGATGGCCAGGAGCTATACAACACTTCAATGAATGTGGTGGTCGGAATTTCGACGTCAAAGGGACTTGCCATGCAACTAAAAACTCGGTCTTTTTTCGTAGCTGCCAGCATGATGCTTTCGGGTTATGCAGTAGCGTTCGGACTCCAGCTCGATACTGTCAAAGACTACTTCGATAAGACAGAAGCGGAAATGCCGCGCAAAGTCATTCCCTTCCTGGATGGCAAATACCCGGTGCATCAGGACCTGACCAGCAAGACGCTCAATTGCGGTGTCTCAAGTTCGCCATGTGCAGCTATCCAGGCGGTCGGAATCAATCCAAGTGATGTAATGAAGGGTGTGCGCTGGAATGATTTTCCTGCGTTCTATATGACCAAGAATGCAGGTAACTGTGAAAATCACATCTTACGGGCAACTCAGCCCAAGGACGTGCATTGCTATGTTCTGATGCTTGGCTACGCGTACCTGGATTCGGACCGATACGTCAGAGATCCGAATTGGGCTAAAAGCCAGCCACTTGGCGCGCGCGGTCACTTTGGTGATTTACAGTTCTGGCATTCGATGGCACAGGCCAATCAATCAGGTGGAGCAACCTACCAAGAAATCCAGATGTGGATGGAGTTTGCATTCCGGGCATCCTTGGGGGAGTTCAAGCTGACAGACGACATCACCACACTGCCTGTGCCCGGTCTGAAGAAGCACTTTTGGAAGGGCGCCCGTCGGGTTGGAGATCTGCTTGACTATCGGTATGAGTCGGAGCGAGAGGTCACGCAGGGAATTGCGTTGGGGCAAATGTTGCATATTGCGCAGGACTCGTTTGCAAAATGTCATGCACAACGCGATGACGAGGGTAGGATGGTGCGCTTCTATAACTACTCGGGGCAATCCGGGTCGATGCATAAGCACTTCGATGTTGACTCCAAGGAGATCAGCATTGCCGTGAGTCGTCGCCTCAACCCTTACGATTTCGGTGAAAAACTGCTGCGTATCAGAGGGGAATCAACTACTTGGGATCAGGCGGGTCCGAAAGTCCGTAAGCTTGTTGAAGAGTATTTCCGTCCGATGAATCCCTACCTGCTCTCGCGTTATGGCGAAGGTTGCTACCGGGCATAGTTCAGATTTTTCCCAATGGATTCAACGTCACTTTTTCGTGTTAATACGCATAAGGTAAATTTAATGCCACATCCTAACGGCGGTAACGGTAACCTTCTCCATGTTGCACATACTTTCGCACAAGCGTATGCGCGCGTAGGTCCAGCAGGCCTGGCTTTTTTTTCCACCACCGGAGAGCCAATGACAGCGTCACAAGGGCTGGCGGGCGATGGCGTAACTCCAACAATTGTTTTGCGAGGTCAGAACCATGTACATGGACGGGTATGTTCGGCGTGCTGGGGAAATACAGCGAGTTGTACTGGCGAACGGATAGGCCAAGCGGTTGCTCCTCTTGATGCGGCAACTCTTTAAGCTCAACAATATCGGCTACATGCCAACACTCCTGTGGAGTCTTGACAGCGCTGCTGTACCTGCGGATTTTCGAGGCTCTCTTAGGTAATGCGTTCTTAATGCAGCTCACCCAGGCCCCTTATTCCACCGATTATCCCCGGCCATTCGTTACGTCTTCCAATCCCTTGAAAGCGGCAGGGTGGGGTACTGGCGCGTTCCTGTCTTTTCCGGCCCATGGATAGAAACTGGAAAACAGGATTTCCAGCGGCTGGTTTAGTCAATTGCAAACCCTTGTCTACGTGTTCTGGGCATAGCAGGATGCCTGTTCAGCAAAAATGGAACCAAACTGCAACAAAATCCCCAAGTTTGAGCTTCACATCTTTTCATCGTCAGTCGACAATGCGCGCTCTGTTCCGGGGTAGTTCAGCGGTAGAACACTCGGCTCTTAACCGGGTGGGCGCTGGTTCGAATCCAGCCCCCGGACCCATTACAACGCAGGGTCACAAGGAAGCATGTCCAGGCACGATAGTGAATCGGATGCGTTAGTCGGGATAAATGACGGTTATGCGTACTTTCAACTATCTCGAGCGCTGACCGCCGTACGAGAAAACGACGCGGACCCACAAACGCTTGATAGGATTGAGCGTTGGAGAAAGGTGGTCGAGCATCTCGTAAAGGGCAGCGCGCAGTACGGCTCGCGCACGCCATTTACGGGGTTGCCCGAATGGGTCACGTTGGAAGTGGCCACTGGCGGCTTTGCCACTGGCAAACTTCTGGCCGGGGGCGAGTTAACGCTTTATGAGCGCCGGTTGGCTGCATTGATCCCCGGCATTCGCGTGGGGTTTGAACGACTCGATTTAAATACCTGGCATCTTTCAGATGAAGGCGTTGGATCGCTTCAAGCGTGTCTGGCGAAAGGGAATTATCAAATCGATGTGCCGGAGGAGGCTGCGCTGCTGACAGTTGCCTGGTTTCTGAAGCACCAGCGCATCGAGGAAGCACGAACGCTGATCGAGCAGATTGCGCCTTTTTTCGAACGACTGCGTTTCTTTCCGACAGCCACTGACAAACAGCCGCTCTCGATGGCAGAAGTTGAGGCTTTCAATGTCGGTTACATCAGGCCGCGCCTGTCCAAATTAACTGCGCAACCGCGTTTGAACGTTCAAAAGCACGTTGTCGAAAACCGTTTGCCTCTCTACGACGCAGCCATCTCGCTTTTCCTTCTGACCTATAAGGAAAGCTGGCCTTGCAGGCATTACCCTGAGGGTTGGTTCGAACGTGCAATTGCGCTTGGCGCACAGTTTGACAAGACATTTGAGTCTGATCCCCGCAGTGCTGGCTCCTCCATGAACCGGGTGGTGGAGTTGTATGCATTGCTCAAACAGTGTTCCTTTGATCCGGCATCGCTGACGGGGCGTCAAGTGGGACGTATCCGGAAGATTGTCGATGACTTTCTGGCCAAGCATGGTCATCCAGAATCCGAAAGACACTCCCAAAAGCGAGCAAAGCAACGCGGTCATGTGAAAGCGTCGGCACATCATCTGATTGCCAAGGCTGTCTCCGCGCGTCTGGCGAATTATCCAGACTCTGAAGGTATCTCTGATTTTTCCCCTCTCTTGGAACCCATCACCAATGATGAGGCGAACCTGCATGCCGTAATGGTAGGAGACGCCGTTCCTCCCTCGGTTCGTCGACGCCTTGAACGCTGTCGCAAGGGAACCGTCGCGGAGTTGATTGACCAGGGAGTGATTACATCCGGAGATACGGTGGCGCGAGTACTGCCGACCATGACGGCGGAAATCTGTAGTGCGGGATATCGAGACGCAACGCTGAGGACATTGTCTGTCGCTACGTACCGAGCTTTCAGGCGTCGACGCTCTTTGTTGCTATTGGATATGCAACGTCAGGTGAAAATCGGAGATATTCCGTGGGTGTCTGCGCTTGAAAGTGAGTATGAGGCGAACGCATCTGCGGTCGAAGGCGCCAGACAGGCCCTGATCGAAGCGTCAGCACTGACACTATCGGCGTTTCCACAAGCGATTATCCCGAACAAATTGCTTCAGGAATTTTCGTCCCTGGTTGAAACGGCGAAGCTGGATCTTCCAATCGTGGAGGAAGTCGCGGCAGACATTTTCATGGGCGCTTTCTCAAGTAAATTCGTGAAGTCCGCCAGACAATCAGCCCGTATGTTGACTGGATCGCTTTACGCCCGATATTACGATATCGATACGGATCAGTTGGCATGCCTTCCCGACCCGCCGAAATCGAGGCGCACCAAAACGTATTGGCAACGTTCGACAAACAACAGCGATTCGCTGGCCCGACTGTGCGCGCAGCGTGCAAATGTCGATATCGGTACTCGGCATCCTGCAACCAACGGCACCATTATCGAGCAGCAACAGATCGTGACAACACAGAACCTGGCAACGCTGTTTGGTGTGTTGGGACTGAGAGAGGTGTTACATGATCGCCTGAGTGCAATGGCTCAATCGTGCTTCGAATGGGTTTGCCATCGCCAGCAAATTCAGATCCAGCTTTACCACGCACGTTTGGTCATGTTGAAAAATACGGCCTATGCCTGGCGTCAGATGATGTTTTATTTGTCGATGTTGGATCCGGTTCAGTTGCAGAGTGCACTCAAGACTATTGAAATGCATTTTGCGGCCCAATCCAGTGAGTTTCGGGAAAGGTTTCTTCCGGCCATGATCGGGTTGCGTATAGCAGCGTCCGGGCACCCGTTGACTGAGAGTCGCCAGAAACGCGAAGGCGGGAAGGTGTTTCTCGGATGGACCACTGAACGACACTGGATGATGCCTTCCTGAAAATCTATCGCCAATCGAAAGGCCTGCCCTCAAAAACAGGCCTTTCGCTTTTTCAGAAACGATCCAGCCTGTAAGGCTCGATACTCGGCAGCTCCTCACCCCGAGTCGCAGCCAGCGGCGAAACCATCCGCTCGACCATCTCCGCCGTCACCGCCGCTTGCGTCAACCCCAGATGCTGATGCCCGAACGCGAGCAACACTTTGCCGTCGTCTGTCTGATCGATGACCGGCAGCGAGTCCGGCAGCGAAGGCCTGAATCCCATCCACGGTGTAGCCGCCTCAACACTCAACTCCTCACGAAACAACCCCTTGCTCAACCGATGCAATTGCCAGGCACGTGCCATGGTCGGCGGCGCCTCAAGTCCGGCGAACTCGACGGTGCCTGCCAGGCGCAAGCCTTCGGACATCGGCGTCATGATGAACTTGCGTTCCAGTGAGGTGACGGGGAAGGGCAACCGGTTGTGTTCCTGAGGCAGCATCAGGTGATAACCGCGTTCGGTGTCCAGCGGTACTTTTTTCCCCGTTAGCGCTGTCGTTAGCTTGGCCGAATGGGCGCCGCAGGCGATCAGTACTCGACGGGCGCTCAAGTTGCCGGTTCCGGTATTGAGTGAAACGCCCTGTGCATTCAGTTGTCCGCCCTCGACCCGTTGCTTCACAAACTGCACACCGCTGGCCTTGGCGGCGCTGACCAGTTCGCACACCACCCGGTACGGATCGATGAAGTGCCCGGTGCTCGGGAAAAACAGTCCACCCTGCAGGTGTTCGCTCAGTTGCGGCGCGGTGTCACGCACCGCAGCTGCCTGCCATAAGTCGACCGGGACCTGTTGCTGACGCAAGCGCGCCTGCAACGCTTCAATGGCCGGGCGTGAGTCGGGTCGTTCGAACACCAGCAGCGAACCTTCCACCTTCAGCAGGTCAGGGCGCTGGATGTCGCCGAGCAACCGGTGCCAGGCCTCCAGCGAGTTTTCGTTGAGCGCTCGCAGACCTGCCACCGTGCGCTGGAACGGCGCCGAGCGCAGATTCAGCAGCAGGCGAGTGAACCAGGGCAGGGCGCTGGGCAGGTATTTCCAGTCCAGGCGCAGCGGCCCCATCGGGTCCATGAGCATGGCCGGCAAGCGCCTGAGGATCGACAGGTCGGCAATCGGAAACACCTGCTCGGTGGCCAGGTGCCCGGCATTGCCGAACGATGCGCCGTGGCCGGGCTCCTGCGGGTCGATCACGACCACCTGCAAACCCTGCCGCGCCAGACGCAGTGCACAGGCAACGCCGATGATACCGGCGCCGACCACGGCGATGTCATGGGTGATGTTCGGCATGGTTTCAGGCTTCCCTCTGACCATCGAGCAGACGTCGCAGCGCCAGTGGATTGGCCTGTTTGAGCGCAGTTGGCAGTAAGGCGTCGGGGAAATCCTGATAGCAGACCGGGCGCAGGAAACGCCGGATCGCCGCCGTGCCGACCGACGTGGTGCGCGGATCGGACGTGGCCGGGAACGGCCCGCCATGCACCATCGCTTCACAGACTTCCACACCGGTCGGCCAGCCGTTGACCAGCAAGCGTCCGGCCTTGCGCTCCAGCGTCGGCAGCAGTGAACGGGCCTGATCCAGATCTTCGTCATCCAGATGCAGGGTAGCGGTCAGTTGACCTTCCAGCTGTTCCAGAACCTGACGGACTTCATCGTGGTCGGCACATTGCACGACCAGCGACGCCGCGCCAAAGGCTTCGGCTTGCAGCGCGTGATCGGCAAGAAAATCCGCAGCATCGGCGACAAAGAGATGGACCTGGCCCTGGTTCGGCCCTGTTCCTCTCTGACCGACCGCTGCAAGGCGTGCGCGCGGATTTTCCGCCAGTGCGTTCACGCTGGACTCGTAGGCATTGAAGATGCCGGGCGTGAGCATGGTCTGGGCCGGGCTGCGCTGGATGAGCTCGGCGGCGGCGCCAATGAAGGTGTCCAGCGCCGGCTCCTTGAGAGCAATCACCAGGCCGGGATTGGTGCAGAACTGGCCGGCACCCAGCGTGAGCGAGGCGACAAAACCTTCGGCCAGTGCTTGTGAACGATTGCACAGCGCAACGGGAAACAGCAGCACCGGGTTGATCGAACTCATTTCCGCATACACCGGAATCGGTTCGGGGCGAGCTTGGGCCGCTTTGATCAACGCGAGTCCGCCGCTGCGCGAACCGGTGAACCCTACCGCTTTGATACGTGGATCGCTGACCAGCGCAATGCCGACTTCACGCCCGGAACCGTACAGCAGCGAGAACACGCCCTCAGGCAACCCGCACGCCTTGACGGCCCTTGCCACGGCGCGACCGACCAGTTCGCTGGTACCGGGGTGGGCGCCGTGGGCCTTGACGATCACCGGGCATCCGGCTGCCAGTGCTGAAGCGGTATCGCCGCCGGCGACGGAGAAAGCGAGGGGGAAATTGCTCGCACCGAATACCGCCACCGGCCCCAGCGCAATCTGGCGCTGACGCAGATCCGAGCGCGGCATCGGCTGACGTTGCGGTTGGGCGCTGTCGATGCGCACATCCAGCCATTCGCCTGCCCGTACGGTGCGGGCGAAAAGGCGCAATTGCTGACAGGTGCGTCCGCGTTCGCCAAGAAGGCGAGGGCGCGGCAGGCCGGTTTCGGCCATGGCGCGGTCGATCAACTCATCGCCGAGGGCTTCGATCTCGTGGGCGATGGTTTCGATGAATTCGGCGCGTGTTTCCAGCGCGGTTTCGCGGTAGCGGTCGAACGCAGCCCAGGCCAGCGCGCAAGCCTGTTCGACGTGCTCGGCGGAGCCGCCAGCGTAAGCGGGCTCCAGCAGCGCGTCGGTGGCCGGGTTGATCCCCTGAATGAGCTCGCGATTGCCCGAGAGGTTTTGCTGACCGATCAGCAGTTTGCCCGTGAGAGACATGGCATGTTCCTGGAAAAGAATGAAAGCCCGCCGCAGGTGTAGCCGGCGGGCTGAAGAGAAGCGGCCGGTCAGGCGAAGTTCTGTTCCGCCGACCAGTTTTCGTACCAGTGACGGAACAGCGCGTACTGGGCTTCCGCGTAGCGACGCTGGGAGTCGCTGAGGGCGTCGGTCTCGTTGAAATGCAGGGTGTATTCCTTGTCGCCGTTGAGCACCATCAGGTGTTTGTAATACAGCACCAGATCCGTGCCTTCATCGAAGGACGACAGCACCGCCAGCGCCGACTCCAGCTCCCGCGCCTGGCGCCGGGCCTTGGCGTCTCCCTTGGCCGCTTGCTTGCTCAGGCCCACCAGTTGCAGCACTTCGCGGGGCAGGGCGTTGCCGATGCCGGTGATCGCGCCGGTGGCGTTGCAGTTGACAAAACCATGCACCACTTGAGTGTCGACACCCACCATCAGGGTCACGTCATCGTCCTTGGAGGTGATGTTTTCAGCGGCGTAGCGCAGGTCGGCGCCACCACCGAACTCCTTGAAGCCGATCAGGTTCGGGTACTCGCGGCGCAGTTCGAAGAACAGGTCGGCGCGGGTCGCGAAGCCGTAGTAAGGGCTGTTGTAGATCACTGCCGGCAGGTTCGGCGCGGCTTGCAGAATCGCTGAGAAGTGCGCCTTTTGCGCGGCGAGCGATGCGCCACGGGACAGCACCCGTGGAATCACCATCAAACCCTGAGCACCGACTTTTGCGGCATGGGCCGCGTGGGATACCGCTTCACGGGTGTTGATGGCACCAGTACCGACGATGGTCGGAATCCCGGCAGCCACCAGCCGCGCCACGCCTTCCTGACGCTCGGCCTCGGTGAGCAGCGGCCAGTCACCCATGGAACCGCAATAGACCACGGCGCTCATCCCGGTATCGATCAGCTCGCGACCCTTGGCCACCAACGCATCGAAGTCCGGTTTGCGTGCGGCGGTGCACGGGGTCATCAGGGCGGGCATGCAGCCGGTGAAGATGTTGTCGCTCATTATTGTTCTCCTTGGAACAGTCATTCAGAAAGGTTTGGAAAAGCGGCGCGGCGGCTCAGATGCCCCACGCGAACGGATCGTTTTCGTCGATCAGCAACGTGCTGTCGGCGGTCATATAGGCGCGGCCGGTAATGAACGGGCGCACGCGTTCACCTTCCCGTTCGAAGCGGCCTTCGAACTGGCTGCCGGTGATGCTGGCCTGCACCCAGCGCTGGCCGGGCTGAAGTTTTTCGTCGGCGGCGAGGCAGGCGAGCTTGGCGCTGGTGCCGGTGCCGCACGGTGAGCGGTCGTAGGCTTTGCCAGGGCACATGACGAAGTTGCGGCTGTCGGCGTGATCGTCATCGGCGAACAGTTCGACGTGGTCGATGATTGCGCCGTCCTCGCCATGAATGCCTTGGTCTTCGAGGGCCTTGAGCATTTTCCACGTGAAGTCGGTCAGGGTTTCGACGTTGTCCATCGTCAGCGTCTGGCCGTGCTCCGACACCAGGAAAAACCAGTTGCCACCGTAGGCGATGTCGCCAAGGAAACGGCCATATCCCGGAACCTCAACCGCCACTTGTTTGCGCAATCGATAGGCCGGTACGTTGCCCAGGGTCACGGCGCCGTCCTCATGCAACGTTGCGCTGACCGGACCGACCGGCGTGTCGATCTTGTGCACGCCCGGGGCGATCAGCCCCAGATGCTGCAACGATGCGATCAGGCCGATGGTGCCGTGGCCGCACATGCCGAGATAGCCGGCGTTGTTGAAGAAGATCACGCCGCAAGTGGCGTCCGGCGACACCGGTTCGCAATACAGCGCGCCCACCATCACATCGTTGCCGCGAGGTTCCAGCAGGCAGGCCCGGCGCCAGCGGTCGTGCTGGTTGCGCAGGGCATCGCGCTTTTCGGCCATGGTGTTGCCGGGCAGATCGGGGAAACCCTTCATCACCAGACGCGTGGGTTCACCGCCGGTGTGTGAATCAATGACGTGTACGCGTTTCATGTTCGTGTCCTTTCAAGGGGTTTCAATAAGCGCCGGCAGCGCGCGGGTTGGCAGCGGAGGCCGGGGACGGCGAAGCGACTTCGCTTTCATCCTCTTCGGATTCCAGACGCAGCAGGTGCGACGGCACACCGGTGGCGGCGCCCCAGTAATAAATGCCAGTGGCGAAAGCGGCGACGAGCAGCGTGTCGAAAGGGTGGGCGAGGATGCCCAGACCACCGAAAGTGCCGAGTTTCGACAGGACGATGGTCACGGCGTAGAAGGCGATCAGCCACGCGGATGAGCGCACTTGATGGGCAAGGCTCAGATATCGGGTCGGTACGAAACGGCCACACAGCAGGTACACGACAAACATCAGGATTTGCAGGCCGAGCAGCCAGGACACGGTGTCCCAGCCCGACCAGTAGACGATCAGCGCGGCGATGATGAACGACACCGGCCCCAGCACACCCATGCATTTGACCCGGAACGGGCGCGGCATGTCCGGCGCGTTGCGACGCAGCGCGGCGACGGTCACCGGGGCTACGGCGTAGCTTAATACCAGTGCGGCGGACACCACGTTGATCAGCGCTTCCCAGGACGGGAACGGCAGGGTCCAGAACACCGACAGGGCAAAGGTCAGCCACAGCGCCGGGCGCGGGATGCCGGACTTTTCATCGATGCGGGTGAAGACCTTGAAGAAGGTGCCGGTCTGCGCCCAGCCGTAGATCACGCGAGGCGTGGCGTTCATGTAGATGTTGCCGCAGCCGCTGGGCGAGATCACCGCGTCCGCGACCACCAGATAGGCCAGCCAGCCCACGCCGAGCGCCAGGGCGATGTCGCGATACGGCAGGGCGAACTCCTTGGAAACCCCGGCCCAGCCATTGGCGAGCAATTCGGTGGGGATGCCGCCGAGGAACGCCGTTTGCAACAGCACGTAGATCGCGGTGGACAGCAGCACCGACAGGATCAGTGCAATCGGGATGGTGCGCTGGGGATTTTTCACTTCACTGGCCACCGAGATGATCGGGGTCAGGCCGAGATAGGCAAAGATCACGCCGCCGGCAGAAACCGCCATCTCGATGCCCGAGAGGCCGAAGGGTGCGAAGCCTTGAACCTGAAAGTTCTCCGGTTTGAAGAAGGTGAACAGCACACCGATCACCAGCAGCGGCACGATGAACTTGAACACGCTCACCAGATTGTTGGCCTTGGCGAAGGTTTTCACGCTGCGGTAATTGAGCAGGAAGAACACGCAGAGCAGACCGAACTGCACCAGCCAACCCAGCACCGTCGGATCACCGCTTCCGGCTTTGGTCAGGCCGGGAAACCACGCCGCCGCATATTGGCGCGATGCGACCACTTCGATCGCCACCAGACTGGAAAACGTGATCAGCGTGATAAAGCCCATCAGATAACCGAGCAGCGGCCCGTGGCTGTAGACCGGGTAGCGAACCACACCGCCGGCTCGGGGCAGCGCAGCGCCCAGTTCGCAGTAGACGATGCCCAGCAGCAATACGGCGAAACCGCCCAGCAGCCAGGAAAAAATCCCCGCCGGCCCGGCAATCGCAGAAACGTGACTGGCCGCGAACAGCCACCCCGAACCGAAGATCGCTCCGAGCCCGATAAACGTGAGGTCGATCAATGAAAGCTGTTTTTTGAACTTGCCTTGGCCTGACATGGCGTCGCCTTCTTGTGAGTTATTGGATAGGCAGGTGTATGTCACTGGGACGGGCCAACATTGAACTTATCGGTGGTCGGGCGATTGATGTTTTGCGCAAGCCTGGATGACGAAATCAGCACAATTGCGCTGAACGACGGCAGGCCTCGACAGGCCGTGGACGTTGCTGCACTCTGCACGCGAACGCCGTATGGCGGGCCGCTGGCCGATTCACCCGCGAAGGAAGACACCGACGATGCAGAACGCATTTGCGCGCCTGTGCGAGGGCGATGAGCACAATCGCCCCCAGACCCTTGAAGCCCTGGTGGCGGGCGTTGCCGCGCTGTTGCCGATGCTGGACGTGATCCCGAATGCGGTGATTTTCATCAAGGATCCGGACGCGCGTTACGTTCTGGCCAACCACACGCTGGTGCAGCGCTGCGGGCTGAAAGAACTGAAACCCTTGCTCGGCAAAACCAGTGCGCAGGTATTTCCCGCGCAATTGGGGCCGGGTTACACCGAGCAGGATCGGCGGGTGCTGGAAGAAGGGTGGGTGCTGGAGGATCAGCTGGAATTGCACCTCTACGGCAGCCGCGAACCGGGCTGGTGCCTGACCCATAAGCGACCGTTATACAACCGCGCTGGCGCGATCATCGGTCTGGCGGGGATTTCGGTGGACTTGCAATCGGCCAGCGAAACCCACCCGGCCTTCGAGCGGCTGGCCGCCGTCGACGAGCACATTCGAACGCATTTCAATCGGCGGGTGACACTGGGCGAGCTGACGCGGATCGCCGGTATTTCGGTGGCGCAACTGGAGCGCTACTGCAAACGCGTGTTCCACCTGACGCCCCGGCAGATGATCCAGAAGGTACGGCTGGAACATGCCCATCGCTTGTTGCACACCGACCTGCCGATCACCGAAGTCGCCCTGCAGTGCGGCTACACCGACCACAGCGCCTTCACTCGCCAATTCAAGGCCTCGACCGGATTCACACCGCGTCAGTACCGGCAGGCGACGGAGCAATGAACGGTTCCCGGGTCATTGCGGATAAACTGAGCCCGTCAGTCCCAAGTTGCGCAGGTAAAACGAGATGAACCGGATACGGATACGCCATTGCGCGTATTTTCTTTGCGCGATCATGCTGACGTTGACGACAAGCTGCTCCAGCAAGGCTCGCTATGCGACCGTGGGTGATCGCTGCTATGCCAAAGCCGTGCCGACAATGGGCGAGGGTGGCCTGGCCTGGGGACAGACCCTGGGCCAGGCACAGAAAAAATCCATGGATAACTGCATGCGCTACGCAAGCCGCTCCGGCGGAACGCCCGGTACTTGTCAGGTGGTGTTGGCCAAGTGCAAGAATTAACAGGGCGCTATAGCCACCCGCATCACATCAACCGAAAAGGACTTCAGTGAATCTTCATCTTGAAATCGAGCGGATTTTTACCGACCAGGCCTTCGCAAGGCCCCTGTTTTATTCCTGCCCGGGAGGACTGCGATTCGAACTCTCCGAAACCGGAGGAATGATCGATCAGTTCCTGTTGGCCTTACGAAAATCGACCGAGATCTGCACCGACATTTTCAGTGACGAGCCCACGCTGGTGACGTGTCTGCGCTTTCACTCCGGCGGCCAGCGATTTGTCCATCGAGCGTTGCTTCAGTCCCTTCGGTCTGCAGGTATCGAGATACCCACGGAACGTTCGATCTGGAGTGAGCGCACCGATCCGGATGACTTGTTCTGCGAAAGCGAGCCCGAGTACTGGATCAACCTCGCTTTCGAAGTGCCTGCTAGGATGCTTCAGGCATTGCTCTGGTGCGCACTGGCCACGGATTTTGGTGCGATTGCGCCGAATCCGCGTTGCGCGGTCTATCTGTTCAACTTGAGGGCCGGAGTAATGGTTTTCCCTTACGACGACCGAGGGATGGACGTGGTCGGGCCCAACAAGGATCTACTTTCAAAGTTGTACCACCGGCATCATGCGTATCTTCTCGATTACGACCGGCCCGCGATGGATGCTGACTTCGCGGGCTTCTTCTGAGCCCGGGTCCAACCCGGGCATTCAGGCCCGGGCCTAATCAGCGTGCGCGTTTCAACGATTGCGAAAGAGCCTGTTTGGCGATCAGTGAGGCAACGTCCTTCGCACCGAAACAGCGGAACCTGACGCTGTACGCGTCGGTGTCGAGACGGACGATCTTCGTCACGAAACCACCTTCGACGGTGACCTTGCGGATCGATGTCATCGGCAGTTCGACGTCCAGTGTCCCGTCCTGAGCCATGCGGTTCATGGCATTGGCGTTCAAGTGAACAGCGTTCTGGGTCACGGTCACTTTGCCGCCCACCCACAACCCGCCGTAGTGATTTCTGAACCCCTCGAGCACGCCGGCCAACACGCCGACATTGCCGCTGCCGATGACCTCGTAGAACTCGCCCACATCCTCGTAGTTCACTTCGGCGTCGGTCACCAGAAAATTGGCCATCTTCGACTTCAATACTGTTTCGGCCATCCCTGCATCTCCTTTGTTTGATTACAGTCCAGAAACTCAGACGCCTGTTTACCTGACAAAAAACAAAATCGCCATGTGTTTACTTCGTTCATTCATACGTCGCAGTTCTCACTGCCCGTAACTGTCTGTCTGGAGTTCTCTCGATGCCCTCGCTCAAAACACTGCCCGCAGCACTGCTGGGGCTGGCCCTTGCCTGTCCGGTCGAAGCCGAGTCTCAGGGCATGGAGTTGGGGCAGGTGCTGATCGGGGCTGAAGAACAGACTGGCGAAGATCTTTCGCTGGAGGAGGCCAAGGCCCGGTTGGCACAGGTTCCCGGTGGCACCAACGTGGTCGATATGCGCGCTCCGTTACAGGGGCGGGTGGCAAGCAATCAGGACGTGCTGGCGTATCAGCCGGGCGTATATGCGCAGTCGGCGGGCAATGAAGGGGTGAAAATCTCGATTCGCGGCTCGGGCATCAATCGGGCTCCCGGTGCTCACGCGTCGGGGTTGTACACGATGCTCGACGGTCTGCCGCTGACCGGGCCCGGCGGTACGCCCTACGAGTTGCTGGAGCCGCTGTGGCTTGACCATGTGGAAGTGTTGCGCGGTGCCAATGGTTTTGATCGTGGTGCGCTGGCGTTGGGTGGGGCGGTCGATTACATCAGCCACAACGGCTACAACGCGCCGTTGCTGAATGTGCGTTACGTCATGGGCAGCCACGGCTATGCGCAACGGCAAGTCAGCTCGGGCCAGGTGCTGGGCGATTTCGATTACTACCTGTCGATGACCGACGCGCATTCCGACGGTTATCAGGATCACACCGCCAGCAAGAGCCAGGGCGTGATCGCCAACTTCGGTTATCGCTTCAACCCGAATCTGGAAACCCGCTTTTATATCCGTCACCGCGAGACCGACAACGACCTCGCCGGGCGAGTGACCAAGCACTCCATCGAACACGATCCACGCGCGGCCAATCCGGCCTACGTGACACGCAACGACAGCCGCGATCAGCCCGGCAGCACCTTCATCGGCAACAAGACCACGTACTACATCGATGACGATTCGAGTATTCAGACCGGTCTGGTTTATCACGATTACCCGATGGACCTGCGCGAAGGCCCGAACCGTTTAAAGGTGGCGTACACCGATGTCAGCGGCACGTTCGATTACAAGCGCCGCGATACCCTTTGGGGCCTCGAAAGCCACAGCACCGTTGGCCTGCGGGTGACCAAACACCTGCCTAACGACGGCGCCAGCGAGCTGGTACGGATTCCCAGCGGCAACACCGCCGGTTATGCGCCGGGTACGCACATGCGCAACTTCACTTATCAAGGCTCGGACACCGTGCTGCACTTTGGCAATGACCTGGAAATCGCCAACGACCTGTGGCTGACCACCGGCCTCGCCGCGATCTACACCCGCCGAGAAAGTGCCGTGACTTACCCCGACGGAGGCGGCAAAACCAGCCTCGGCGACTGGGACTACGCGCCACGTCTGGGCCTGCGCTATCAGGTGACGCCGGACCTGCAACTGTTCGGCAACCTCAGCCGCTCGGTCGAAGCGCCGCATCCGTGGTCATTGATCTACAGCTCCAACGTACGGTTCCCGGCGGGCAGCGGCGCCGCCACCGGCACCCAGCGCGATCCGGTCAAACTGCAGAACCAGACCGCGACCACGCTGGAACTCGGCGGTCGTGGCAACAGCGTACTCGGCGAATGGAGCCTGGCCTGGTACTACGCTCAGGTGCGCCACGAACTGCTTTCGGTATTGCCGGATGCCAACGCCACAACACCCTACGAGTTAAACGCCAGCCCGACCGTGCACCAAGGCATCGAAGCGAGCCTGAACAGCAACCTGTGGTCGGCGAACGACGGCGGCCAGTTGAGCCTGCGTCAGGCCTACACCTTCAGCGACTTCCATTACCGCGATGACGATCGCTTCGGCGACAACCGCTTGCCGGGCCTGCCGATGCATTACTACCAGGGCGAATTGCGCTACGACTTCCCGCAGGGCTTCTTCGCCGCCGTCAACACGCAACTGGTGTCGAAAGTCGCGGTGGATTACGCCAACAGCTACTACGCCGACCCTTACGCCACCTTCGGCGCGACCCTGGGTTACAACGCACCCAAGGGCGACTGGCAGACCTGGCTGGACATGCGCAACCTGACCGACAAGCACTACGCCGCTACCGTCACGCCGGGCTATGACGATAAAGGACTGGACGCTGCACGCTCGACGCCGGGCGAGGGGATGGCGATTTATGTCGGGGTGTCGTGGAGTCTGCTCTGAGGGCCAACCCTCAAACAATGTCATCGATCAGAATATGGCGTTGCCCGCGACTGCATTGCTCGATCCGCGCCTCGACCTTGTAGACCGTGCGCAGCATCGGCTCGGTGATGACTTCATGGCTCGGTCCGCTGCCATGGGCGGTGCCGCCCGCGATGACTAACACCTGATCGGCAAAACGCAGCGCCTGATTCAAGTCATGGATGGCGATGAACACGATGACCTCGCGGCGGCGCGCGAGGGCTTTCATGAAGTTCAGCACCTGAACCTGCCGGTGCATGTCGAGTGCGCTGGTGGGTTCGTCCATCAGCAGGATTTCCGGCTCGCGCACCAGGGTCTGGGCGATTGACACCAGTTGCTGCTGACCGCCGCTCAGTTCGCCGAGGTTGCGGAACGACAGTCCGGTGATCCCGAGTGCCTCGAGAATCTCGTCCACCAGTTGCAACTCATCGTCGTGAACCGACCAGTTGGGCGTCAGCTGCTTGCGCGCCAGCAGCACTGATTCGTACACCGTCAGCCGCGCGCTGGCATTCAGGCCCTGGGGCATGTAGCTGATGCCTTGCGTGCCTTTTTTCGAGCCTTCCAGAACGACTTCGCCCGGGCCGTCGATCAGCCCGGCCATGCGCTTGAACAACGTCGATTTGCCCGCCGCATTGGGCCCGACCACCGCCACGACCTGGCCGCCGGTAAACGTCGCGGTGCTGACACCGGAAATGATCTCGCGCTGCCCGTAACGGGCGCCGAGGTTGTCGAGCCGGATCTTCACCATGAGTTTTTCTTTCCGTTGAGAATCAGAGAAATGAAGAACGGCACGCCGATCAGCGACGTGACGACGCCAATAGGGAATATCGCCCCCGGGATCAGGGTCTTGCTGACCACCGAACTGGCGGACAGGATCAGCGCACCGGTCAGCAACGAGGCCGGCAGGAAAAATCGTTGATCCTCACCGATCAGCATCCGCGCAATGTGCGGCCCGACCAGCCCTATAAAACCGATGGTACCGACGAACGCCACCGGAAACGAAGCGAGCAGGCTGACCATGATCAGCGTCTGAAAACGCAGGCTGCGCACGTTGATGCCGAAGCTCGCGGCCTTGTCATCCCCCAGACGCAGGGCCGTCATCGCCCACGTGCGTTTGGCGAAGACCGGCAGGGTGATGAGGATCACCACGCAGATCACTCCGAGTTTCGGCCAGGTGGCTTTGGTCAGGCTGCCCATGGTCCAGAACACCACGGCCGCCACGGCTTGTTCGGTGGCGAAGAACTGCACCAGCGCCAGCAGCGCATTGAAGGTAAACACCAGCGCGATGCCGAGCAGGACGATGGTTTCGGCAGTGACACCACGGCGCATGCTCATGAAGTGAATCAGCAGTGCCGAGAGCATCGCCATGATGAATGCGTTGAGCGGCACCATGTATTGCGCCGCCAGCGGAAACAACGCCACGCCGAAGGCCAGCCCCAGCGCCGCGCCGAAACCGGCCGCCGCAGAAATGCCGAGGGTGAAAGGGCTGGCGAGCGGGTTGTTGAGGATGGTCTGCATCTGCGCCCCGGCCAGCGAAAGCGCCGCGCCGACAGCGACCGCCATCAACGCCACCGGCAGACGGATATCCCACATCACCACCCTGACTTGTGCCGATGCGGTGTCCGGTGAGAACAGCGCTTCGAGCACTTCACCAAGGCTGTATTGCGCCGGGCCGAGGGCCAGATCGAGCAGCACGCTGAAGATCAGCAGCACAGCCAGCCCGAGCAGAATCAGCCGTTTACGCAGCACCAGCCGCCGGTAGGTGACGCTTTGCACGATCGGTGCTTCGCCCAGCGAACTCATGGTTTGGCCTCGGTTTTTTGCAGACTGACGAAATAGCCTGGCTCATACGGCACCGGCAGGAATCGTTCATGCAACTCGCGAAACGCGGCATCCGGATCAAGATCGGCGAACAGTTCCGGGTGGAACCATTTGGCCAATTGCTGAATGGCCACGAACTGGTAAGGGCTGTTGTAGAACTGATGCCAGATCGCATGAAACGCCTGAGTGTTCTGCGCCTTGATCCCGGCATAGGCCGGGCGCTGGGTGTACCAGGCCAGTTTGCGCCGGGCTTCGTTCAGGTTCGCGCCCGGGCCGACACCGACCCAATGGCCGCCCGGTGCAAAGGCTTCCCAGTCGGCGCTGGTGACCACCACGTGGTCGGGGTTGGCGACGATCACTTGCTCGGGGTTCAGTTGCCCGAAGGTGCTCGGAATGATCCGGCGGGCGATGTTGTTGCCGCCGGCCATGTCGACGAACAGGCCGAAGTTCTCGTTGCCGAAACTCAGGCAGCAGTCATCGGTGTAGCCGCCGATGCGTTCGATGAACACGCCGGGGCGGGCAGGGTGGTGTTTCTCGATCACGTCGGTGACGCGGTGGATCTGCTGGTTACGAAAATCGATGAAGGCTTCAGCGCGTTCTTCCTTGCCGAACAGCTTGCCGAACAGGCGCATGGTCGGCTGGGTGTTCTGCATGGGGTTGTTGCGAAAGTCGACGTACACCACCGGGATGCCGAGGGCGTCGAGTTTCTCGATGTAACGCGCATCCTCGGTCGCGTGCTGGGCTTCGATATTGAGGATGATCACGTCAGGCTTCTGCGAGATCGCCTGCTCGATGTCGAAGGTGCCGCTTTCGAAGCCGCCGAAGGTCGGGATCTTGGCAATGTCGGGGAATTTGCGCAGGTAGGCGTTGTAGGTGTCCGGGTCGGACTGGATCAGGTCCTTGCGCCAGCCGACGATGCGTTCGATGGGGTTCTGCGTGTCCAGCGCAGCCACCAGATACAACTGGCGACCTTCACCCAGAATGACCCGGCGAACCGGCAAATGAACCTTGACCGTACGGCCCTGCAAATCGGTCACGGTGCCCAGAGCCGGATCCGGTTCGGCAGCCCGTGCGCTGCCTGGCATCAGGGAGGAAATCGACAAACCCAGCAGCCCGGCGAACAACAGGGCAGCGAAGGTCTGGCGGCGGCGAAAAACATTAACCATGGTGTATGCCTTTGCAAAAGCCGGATCGGACCACGACGCCAGGCGCCGCACCGGGCCGGACGTTTCAGAAATCGACAGTGGCGGAGAGCAACAAGGTCCGAGGCGCACCTTGAGAGAACGCGCCATAAGACGCGACGCCCGACCAGTATTCGCGGTCGAGCACGTTCTGCACGGTGGCCCGGAAAGTGGTCGGCCGTTCGGCGATGCGCGTGGCGTAGCGGGCGCCGACGTCGAAGCGGGTCCAGTCATCCAGTTTCTGCGTGTTGGCCTGATCGACGTACTGGCTGCCGGTGTAGATGGCGCCGCTGGTCAGCGTCAGGCCTTCGACTTTCGGGACGTCCCACTCGGCCCAGAGGTTGGCCTGCACCTCTGGCACCCCCACGGGCTTGTTGCCGCGATTGGCGGCAACCCTGGTTCGGGTCAGCTCTCCGTCAAGCAGCGTCACGCCACCTAGCAGGCGAGTGCCAGGGGAGACTTCGCCCGCCATGTTCAGCTCCACCCCGCGATTGCGTTGCTCGCCCTGGACCGAAAACACGCCCGAGGCCAGTTCACCGCTTGGTTTCTGTAACTGGAACAGCGCCAGGGTGGACATGAAACTGCCGTAGTCGAGCTTGACCCCAAGCTCCTGCTGTCGGGAAACGTAGGGAGAAAAGATCTCGCCGGCGTTCGAAGCAGCGGACGGGGCGATGTCTCCCTTGCTCAGGCCTTCGACATAGTTGTAGTAGAACGAGACATGCTCCCAGGGCTTGACCACGACCCCGTACAGCGGCGTGGATCTGCTCTTGTCGTAGGAGGTGGTGACGAAGCCGGCCGCGTTGTAGTTGTCCGACTTGATGTTCTGCTGGCGCAACCCGACCGTGACTTGCACGCGCTCGTCGAGTACCGACAGGGTGTCGGCAAGGGCCACGCCCGACAGTTCGCTTTGCGAGACTTTGGGTGTATCGGGTTTGGCGATTGCAGGTTTCGGGCGGTCGATCGGGTGGTAGATGTTCGACAGGATCGCCGGGCCGGAAATGATGCCACGCGCCAGCTCATCGCGATAACGGGTGACTTGCAGGGCGGTGCTGTGGCTGACCGGCCCGGTGTTGAACCGCAGGCGTGCCCCGGCATCGACGGTGTAGCGCTGGACTTCGAATTTGTAATAGCCGGGGATCGACGAAGTGTCGCCCGCTGCGTTGACGATGGTCGGGGTCTGGTCGGACATGCGCGCGACATCCGACCGTCCGCCACCGGCGTGGGCGAACAGCGTCAGGTTGTCGTTGAGGTCATATTCGCCACCGAGTAACGCCGATTTGTCTCGGGTATCCGACCAGCCCCACTCCTGGCTGACGCTGGTGCGTCCGTTGGCCGCCGAAGGAATGTCTACGCCAGGGGCGATCAGGAATGGTCGGGAAGCGGCGTCGAATGATTCTTTCTGGTTGATCAGGTCCAGGGTAGTGCGCAGGCGCTCGCCCTGATAGTCGAGGGAAATCGCGCCGATGCCGACTTCTCTCGATTGCTTGTCGATGGCCGTTTCGCCTTGCTGGACGCTGCCATTGATTCGCACGCCGAACCGGCGTTCTTCGCCAAATCGCCGGCTGATGTCGAGGTGGCTGCCCACTTGTGTGTTCAAGGCGTAATTGGCGGTAAATCGGGTCAGGTCTTCGTCCAGAGAACGCTTGGGCACCACGTTGATCACGCCGCCGACGCCACTGTTGGGCGACATGCCGTAAAGCAGGGCGGCGGGGCCTTTGACCAGTTCGATGCGTTCGGCGTATTCGGTGAACACCCGGTAGTTGGAGGCCACGCCGTACACGCCATCGAACGCCAGTTCACCGAGGTTGCCTTCGCCGACCGGAAAACCACGGATGAAAAACGAATCGACAATGCCGCCGGCCTGTCCCGTGGAACGCACCGAAGAGTCGCGCTCGAGCAAGTCTCCGACTGTGACCGCCTGTTGGTCCTTGATCAGCGTCGAGGTGTAGCTGCTGACGCTGAACGGGGCGTCCATCGCGTCACGGTTGCCCAGAATACCGAGGCGTCCGCCCCGAGCGGCCTGACCGCCCGGGAGCACCGATGGCAAGCTGTCGGTGCGCTTGTCGGTGCCTTCGACCGTGGTGTCTGACAACGTGACCCGGCGTACCACCAGCGTCCAGGTGCCGTCGCTGCGGGCGACCATTTCCAGACCGCTGCCTTCCAGCAGCCGGGACACCGCTTCCTGAATCGAGTACCTGCCGGACAATCCCGGGCTGACGAGGCCTTCGGTGATCGATGGCTGAAACGACAGGGCAATCCCGGCGTCCACGGCAAAACTCGAGAGGGTCACGCCAAGCGGCCCCGGAGCGATGTTGTAGGCTCGAACGGTGACTGCGTCCAGTTGCGCCGGCTCGGCAGTCAGCGCGAACGCACCGCCAGCCAGGCCCAGCATAACGCTGAGCAACACACTGCGAATAACGGGCTTTAGCAGACGATCCGGAAGCAAGGGTCGTGCAACGAGCATGAAGGGATGACCCTATGGACGAGGTGGAATGGTTGTTCCTTTCATTGCCAGCCGAGAACAAAAAAAGTATCACCTGTGCGGTGATTTTTTTGCTCAGGCGGGTGAGAGCGTCACCCAGTAACCGCTCAAGTGCCCTGAAACGTGCACGGGATAGGTCTGCGCCAGCATGTTCAGCGAACGCTGGGTATCGCTGATGGGAAAGGCCCCGGAAATGCGCAAGTCGGCAATGGCCGGGTCGCAGCGCACGAACCCCCGACGATAGCGCGCCAGTTCGACGACGAAATCCGCCAGGCGCATCTTGTCGGCCATCAGCATGCCCTGGGCCCAGGCGCCGACGTTGCGGTCGGTCGGGTTGAGCGAGCCAAAGGCCTGTGATGAAAAGTCGGTGCGTTGCCCGGCGTTGACGATGATCGGGGTGCGCTGAGGGTTGTCGGCCAGTTCGACCTGCACGGCGCCTTCGAGGACCGCAAGTTGGGTGCGCGGCTGCCATTCACGAACGGTGAAGCGGGTGCCCAGCGCCTGCATCCGGCCCTGGCGGGTGCTGACCAGAAAGGGTCGAGGCTGCGCGGCATTGTCCGGCGCGGTCTGCACCAGGATTTCGCCTTCGCGCAGATTGATGAGGCGCTGCCGGCTGTCGAACAGAACGTCGATGGCCGTGTCGGTGTTCAGGGTGATGTGCGAGCCGTCGGCCAGGGTCAGTTCGCGGCGCTGGCCGATGGCGGTGTGGTAATCGGCGGACAATTGCTGCGATTGCGCGAGTTTCCAGCTGCCCCAACCGGCGGGCACCGCTGCCAGCAGCAAGGCCAGTTTGCCGAGGGCTGCGCGGCGCTCCGGGTTGCTCGGGCGATCCAGCGCCGACATCGCCAGCGCCGGTGGCAGGCCGCCAAACTTGCTTTGCAGCAATTGCGCGCGGGACCACGCCCGATTGCGCTCGGGGCTGCTGACTTTCCAGTATTCCCATTCCGCACGCTCGGTTTCGCTGAGGTCGTTTTCACTCAGACGCATCAGCCATTCGGCGGCTTCTTCGAGAATTTTCGGATCGAGCGGCGGTTCATTGCGACGCGTGAGCATTCATTCCACCAGCATCAGGCACTGCACGAAAGCCTGTTTCATGTAGCGCTTGACGGTGATCAGCGAGACGTCCAGCTGCTCGGCGATGTCGGCGTATTTCAAGCCGCCGATCTGCGACAGCAGGAACGCGCGTTTGACCAGGGGCGGGAGGGTGTCGAGCATCGCGTCGATTTCGTGCAGGGTTTCCAGCACCACGAAGCGCAGTTCTGGAGAAGGCACTTCCGGTGCCGGCAAATGCGCGAGGGCATCGAGGTAGGCGCGTTCCAGTGCCTTGCGTTGATACCAGTTGATGAGGATGCCCTTGGCCACGCAGCTCAGGTAAGCCCGGGGTTGTTCGATGGCCGTGACCTGGGAGGCGAGGATCCGGGTGAAGGTGTCCTGCGCCAGATCCGCCGCATCCATGGCGTTACCCAGTTTTTTCTTCAGCGTGTTGTACAGCCAGCCATGATGGCCGCTGTACAGCGCTTCGATCACGCGCAGATGGTTGTCGTTGTTCGCGGGAAGGGTTTCGCTCATGGCTGCAGTGTTTTGCAATTGAGAAGTATTCCCAATGCTAGTGTACAAAGAGCCCGCGACGCAAGCGCGAATCAGCATCCGTTTTCAGGCGCGGGGCATTCTCATCAACGCGTCCACCATGGCATCGATTTCGGCCTCGGTGTTGTAGGCGTGCAGCGATGCGCGGCTGACTTCCAGCAGGTCCCGTTGCTGCATGTCGAGCATCGTCGAACGGAAGGTCGAGGTGGTGACGTTGATACGCTTTTCCTGGCCGGCCAGCCATTCCTTGACGTGCGCCGCGCTGGCGTTCTGGCAGGTGAAGGTGACGATGCCCGACTTGATGGCGCCCATGTCCTGCGGCGTCACTCCCGGCACGTCGGTCAGGCGATTGCGCAGATGCGCTGACAATCGTTGAATGCGCTGCCACATCGGTTCGATGCCCTGCGCCAGGGCGTAACGGGCCGCCGCCCCCAAGCCCAGTTTCGCGGCGACGTTGCATTCCCAGTTTTCGAAGCGCCGGGCATCACCGCGAATTTTGAAGGTGTCCGGGGTCAGCAATGACGCCGCGTGCAGGTCGAGAAATGCCGGCTCAAGGCTTTCGCACAAGGTTTTTTCGACATAGAGAAACCCCATGCCCCGAGGGCCACGAAGGTATTTGCGGCTGGTGGCAGCGAGCATATGGCAGCCGATTTTCTGCACATCGATCGGCATCTGCCCGACGCCCTGACAGGCATCCAGCAGAAACAGAACCCCGGCCGCGCGGGCGAGCGCGCCGATCTGTTCGATGGGCTGCACCGGGCCGCCATTGGTGGCAATCACCGGCAGCGACACCAGGGCGACCCGGTCATCGCCTAGCATGTCCCGCAGTGCCGGCAATGACACCTGGCCCTGTTCATCGTTGGGAATGACCCTGATCTCGATCCCGCGCTGCTGCTTGAGTTGCAGATAGGGAATGTAGTTGCCGGCGTATTCGGTGGTCGATGTCAGCACCACATCACCGGGCCGCAGCGGCAATGAATAGAAAGCCATGTCCCAGGCGCGGGTCGCGTTCTCGATCACCGCGATTTCTTCGGGACGGGCGTTGATCAGTCGGCCGATGTCTTCGTAGACATTTTCCACTTCAACGGATTGCTGCCCGGCGGCCTCGTAACCGCCGATCCGGGCTTCAAGTTGCAGATGACGGGTCATCACCTCGATCACCGGATCAGGCATCAGCGCCGCACCGGCATTGTTGAAGTGAATCAGTTGCTCGACACCCGGTGTGTCGGCGCGCAGTTGTTCAATGTTCAAAGCAAACTCCTTGATCAGTCGCCCGGCGGGATCTGGCTCGGTTGCATGACCATGGGCCGGTAGCGCAACGCAACGATGGGAATCAGCGCGAGGATGTAGGCGAGGCAGACAAACAGATAGGTGTACTGCAAACCATAGACCTGGCTGAGCAGGCCACCGGCCGAGATGCCGGCGATGGACGCAAATTGCGCAGTGCTTTGGGCAATGCCCAGCACGTAGCCCTGACGCGAGCTGTCGGCGGTCTTCGAAATCAGGGCCATCAGCACCGGCGTCGTGGCCCCGAGCAATACGCCCCAGATGAAGTAGGCGCCGACGAACACGATCGGGTTGCGCGTGATGCCGGCCAGTGCCGTGAGCGCAATGCAGCCGATCACGACATAGGTGATGCGTTGCAGAGTGTCCTGCTGATTGCGGTGCTCGAAGTAACGCGACCACGCGGTTGCCGACAGAATGAAGCCCAGCGCCAGCAAGCCATAACACAGCCCGACCACCGAGTTGCTGACCTCGAACACCGAGCTGACATACAGCGAGAACGAGGTCTGCGGCAGCATCCGCGCCAGCAGCAAGATACCCATGACACCCAGCAGCGACAGCAGGGGCGTGCCTTGCCAGACGCTGCCATTGTGACTGCCTGGCGTCGCTGTATCCGCGACCGGGGCCTTCTTCACCGGCGGCACGTCCGGCAGCGTGACGGCCGCGACCCCGGTGCAGATCGCGCACAACACGGCGGCGATCATGTTGATCCAGAAGAACGTCGCGTAGTCGAGGATCAGCCCGCCCACCACTGCGCCAAGCAACGAGCCGACGTTGGTGGAGATCTGCAGGATCGCGAACAGCCGTGCCCGTCGCGAAGGCGCTTCGATACTCACGCCGTACGCCTGGGCCGGGGCGATGTAGCCGGCGAAGGCGCCTTGCAGGAAGCGCAGGATCAGGATCACCCAGATGTCGCTGCACAGGGCCAGCCCAAGCTGGGTCAATGACAGGCCGGCGAGGGCGCGGATCATCATCAACTTGTGGCCGTAGCGGTCGCCGATACGGCCCCAGAATGCACTGGTCAGAATAATGCCCAGCATCGGCCCGACGTACACGGCGATGCTGGCGAAACTGAAGAGCGAGTCTGAAGACGTCAGCCCACGCAGGTGGACGGGCCAGAACGGCCCGCTCATTTCCATCGCACCCATCGAAATGAGCTGGATCGCGAACAGAAGATAGATCAGGACTCTTACGCGCGAACCCGCGATGGCACCTGCTTGGGTCATGGGTCAGCCTCGGTTATTGAACGACATTGAGCGGGTTGGTCAGCGTGTGCTGAATCCGGTAGTTGGAGTACTGCATCATGTGCATGCGCAGCAACGAACGGGTCGGCCACGGATCATTGAGGAAGGCCTTGCGCTCGATTTCCCACAGCTGCGGCGCGACACGCTCGCGCACTGCGGCGAAGGCCAGTTCGGTCTCTTCACGCAGAATGTCCCACATCCGGTTGTTGTCCAGCGCGTACTCCTTGGTCAGCCACAGGGCCATTTCATGCAGGTGCGTGAGGAACGCCGCGTCGAGCACGAACATGCGCACTGGCTCGATATCGCCCTCGAACACCGTTGGCAGAATGCCCGGCTGCACATGGGGTTGCAGGGTGTAGCCGCGTCCTTCCAGCAATGGAGCGTAGGTCCTGCCGTCGCCGAAATCACGGATCAGCAGACTACGTGCTTTGCCATCCGGGGAAAACAGCACCATCGTGTTCTGCTGGTGCGCCTCAAGCCCGATGCCGTACATCAGGTAGATCGCCACCACCGGGTGGGTGACCACTTTGGCGTACTGGCGGAACCAGTCTTCAACTTGAGCGGTATTGGCCCGAACGCCGTCACGCTCGATCAACTCGGTGAACAACGGTCGGCCACTGCCCGGCAAGCGAGTGAACAGAGAAGCCACGGTGATTGGCAGGCACTCGTCGGAGCGCTCGAACGCTTGCTGGCTGGCACGGAACACCACCGACAGATGCCGGCCGGGGTGGTCATCCTGCGTGATCGCATTCTTGTAGCGCACGCCGATTTCTTCCGGGAAGATTTCCAGGCGTTGCTCGAAACCGTTTTCGACTTCGAGGATTTTCGTGATGACGGTGCTGATGCGCGGCCCCATGTGGATCGACTTGGCCTGCAGGCTGCGCAGCTCGCTGGTCATCCACACGGCGATCGGCAACTTGATCAGCGGCGCGCTCTCCTTGAGCACCGGCATCATCGTACGGTAGGACATGGTCGGCAGGGTCTGGATGTCCGGGCCGTCGGTGATCAGGATGCCTTCAGCGATTTCCGCTGCGAAGTTTTTCAGCACGTAAGCCTGCAAATGCCAGGAGTGTATCGGCAGTGGCAACCACTCGGATTCGTCCAGGCCCTTGCCGTTGAGCGACGCTTTCCATTGCTCCCATTGAGTCGGGAAGTTGCTGGCGAACCAGCTGTGGTAGTCGGTGACGTGGGGCATGCTTTCGCTTTTCGCCATGTCGGCCCGCAGCGCGGCAATGCGCAGTGGCACCTGGGCGTTGAACTCCGGCGACAATTGCTCGACTTCTTCATCGCTCAGACCCGGGCGGGCTTTCCAGGTCGGATAGTACGGGTGACCCTCCAGCGAGCCCCACTGATCGAGGAGGATCGCGGCGTCCTTGGTGCTGGCGTGCTGGCGCAGGTAATCGGTCAGGCTGTCGAGGCCTTGCTCCCGGGCGGCGGCGGCCAGTCGTGCGTTCCATTGCTGGCGATGCTGACGCGCGTGGGCGTCGTTCATCAGGCTGTTTTCCATGTCCGACTTGAGCCCGGCGATGCCTTCATCGGTGGGCTCGAAATCGAAGCTGTCGCGCAGCACATCCAGCAAGTCGTGATGGGTGTGAATCACCTGGCGTACGCCTTCATCGGTCACCAGCACCACGTCGCCGTCATTGACCACGGTGTCGGCCGGCCCCTTGGCGATGTTGGAGAAAAACACATGGGAGCGGCCGTCTTTCAGTGCGTAGGTGGCCTCGTTGCCGGTCGCAGAGAAGCGCAGCCCCGAGCGGTCCAGAATGTTTTCGGCAAACAGGCAACGGATCATCCGTCGCAGGGCGTTCTTGCGGGAGTAGGCGATGAGTGTCTTGAAGTCATCCATATCAGCTATCTGCTCGTCGAGAAATTAATGAAATGTTGAATCCGCTCACGCCGTGCGCGGCCAATGGCGGGGGAAGTAGTCGAGCGCCGAGTCGCGCAAACCCTGCATGTAGGAAACGCTCCATTGCAGGACTTCTTCGATGTAGGGGACTTTCAGTTCGAAGCGCCGGGCCATTTCCACCAGCAGCACCAGGCCGTAGGCGACGTCCTCGTTGAAGGCGCGGCTTTCGCGTTCGATCACGTAACCGGCGCGGTTGTCGTCGGCGGGGATCATCGGGGCGAGGATGTCGTTGTAGGCCTGGTTGGTGCGCAGGATCGACAACATGCTGCTCTGATCGCGGATCTGCTCGCCGTAGGCTTCTACGATTTCCTGCTTGAGGGATTTCACCGATGACAGGTCGATGCCCAGGCGCTGGCTGATCACGCTGCACAGTTCCTGGCTTTCCTGATCCATGCGTTCCAGAAAATAGGCGCCCAGTTCTGGGCACTCGGTCCACCAGCACATGCGCTGCGGGAAGATCTTGCGATGCCACTGGCCGTAGGGACCGATCAACCCGTAAATCACCGAACTGTGCATGATCGGATTGCCCGGTGTCAGGGTGATTTCCAGGTAGTGATCGAGCATCGTCACGCAGGGGCCATAGAGTGTGGTGAGGATTTCTTCCAGGTGCTGCCGTGATTGCGCTGACTCCCGGTCGTGCATCGCGACATACAGCTGGCTCTTGCCGCCACCCATTTTCACCGACACGCCCGGCTTCAGATCGAACGCCGTGTGTGGCACGTCCTTCATGCCCCAGATCACTACGTTCGAACGGTCACCCAGCGTGGCTTCCGCCAGCCAGTCGAAGCCGCAGAAGCCCGGAATCGCGCCGACGTACACCGGTTTGCTCGAACTCAAATGCGGCGCGATGGCTTGCAGGGTGTGCGGTCGAGCGTGGGCCGGTACGGTGATGATCACGATGTCGGCGTCGGCCACCACGACGCTGGCGTCGGTGCTGACCTGATCCGGTCGCGCGCTCAGGGTCGAACCGTCCGGCATCAGCGCCTGCATCGGCAGCTTGGCGAGGTGCCGCTCGACCACTTCCTGATTGTTGGTGAGCATCGAGACCTGAACATTGGGCAACTGTTTAAACAGGATGGCATTCAGATGCCCGGTCCGGCCTGCGCCGCAGATGGCGACTTTCAGCGGTTTCATACAGAGACTTTCCTGTGTGGGAGGCGCGTCAGGCGACGCTCAATTGCAGGGGAGTGGCGTCGGATTCCAGCCAGCGGGTCTTGCCCAGCCAGCGATCCAGTTGCGGCGCGACATCCGGGTCCAGCAGGTCCCGCTCTTCGAGCCATTTGTCGTCGAACACGGTGTGCAGGTACTTCTCGCCGCCATCGGCAATCGGCACCACGACGTTGCCGGTCAACGTGCCTTTGTGAATCAGTTCCAGCGCCTTGTAGATCGCACCGCCGGTCGAGCCGCCGACCAGCAGGGCCAGATTGCGCGCAATGTAGCGGGCAGTTTCGAAGGCCTGGGAATCGGTGACTTGCAGGCCCAGATCGATGCAGCTGTAGTCGAGCACCAGGCCCACGGTGTCGCCGGCCGGGGTGCCGGTGCCGGACTGGTAATACGGATAGCCCGGATGGCCGAAGACAATGGAACCGGCCGGTTCGACGGCGACGGTGACGATGTCCGGATTGTGCAGTTTCAGGCCCCGTGCGATGCCGGTCATCGAGCCGCCGGTGCCGACGCAACCAACGTAGGCGCCGATGTGGCCACCGGCCTGAGCAATGGTTTCACGGACGAAATCGCTATAGCCGCCGGCGTTGGCCGCGTTGTCCGACTGGTTCATGAACACCGCGCCGGGGATCTGCGAGGCGAGTTCGGCAGCCAGCCGTTGGCGCTCGACCACCGCCACTTCGTCTTCCCGGTAAGTGCCGGCGACAAAACGGATCTCGGCGCCCAGGGCCTTCATCACCGCAATCTTGTCCTGCGCTGCGTGGTGATCGACCACGGCAATGAAATGCAGGTCGAACTCGACAGCTGCCATGGCCAGGCCGATGCCGGTATTGCCGGAAGACGATTCAACGACCACGCCACCGGGTTTCAACTTTCCGGACTTGAGCGCCGCTAAAACCATGTTTCGCGCCATACGGTCTTTAATACTGCCGCCGGGGTTGTTCTTCTCTATCTTCAGCAAAAGCCGGGCGTGGGTATCCGGAACATCGATGCCCAACATTGGTGTATTGCCAATAAGATCCGAAACTTTATTCAGTATCATCTGGACGTCTTCCCTTAATAGTCAGGTGTGAATGCGTAGTTACCTTCCGTACAACATGTCGCCATCAGTCGCTGCGGCAACGGGTGGCGATGAAATTCGTTTTCCAGCAAGTCCATCTGATAGCCGGCGGTGTTGGCGTAGATCAATAAATCTCCGGTTTCTGGTGATGTATCGAAGTTGATCAGGCGATGGGTAATCACATCATCATCCAGGCAACTATGGCCGGCGATGTAGGCTTGCATCGGAACAGGTTTCGATTCTTTCGAAGTGATCAAGATTGGATCGACAAGGTATTCAGACGAGAACCATGTTTCGCACGCGCTGAAACTGCTGCCTTCGGCAAAGATCACAACTTTGTTGTCGGCCAGTTGTTTGGTGCGGGTCACGCGAAAGACGCTTATTGCCGCTTGATCCACCAGGCTACGGCCCGGTTCCAGTGCCAGTTTTATATTCTGGCTTTTCAAGTAACCGGCAATGGTTTTTCCCGGGGAATGATCCGACTCCAGGAATAACTTCAGCCACTGGCAAGCCGTGAGGCTGCTGCCATAAGGATAAAAAGAGTCGGGAACTCGGCGGTTCTGATAATGACTCGGGTTGTTTTCGTTCTGCAAAAAACTGTTGTAATCCTGCGGGTCTACATAGCGCATCGGCAGGCCTCCACCGATGTCGATCATGACCGGGTCGAGGCCCATTTCCCTCGCCGCATCGATGAAGCCGGTGACTTCACGGAAAGCCTGTATCCGGGTTTCATAGCCGTAGCCGCCGAGGTGGAAATGGAACCCTTCGAAGTGGAACGACTCACGCGATTCGACCAGGTATTGAAGGCACTGAAACAAATCCTCCGCGCCCATTCCGAAGCGGCTCGCCGGGCAACTTGTCGGCCTGTAACGCAGCAGGATCCGGGCTTTGACCGTTGGTTGCGAAGTGTCGAGCAGTGCTTTGAGGTGGCTGAACTCTTCCAGTGAGTCCACACAAATCAGCGATCCACCTTGCACCAGTGCGCGATGAAACGCTGCCGTTTTGGCCGGCCCGGTTGCGCACACATGTTCCGCCGGCGTTCCGGCGCGCAGTGTCGCTTGCAGCTCAAACAGGCTCGACACGTCGGTGCCGATGCCCGAAGCCGATGCCGCAGCCAGCAGGCATTGCGACTTGTTGGCCTTGGCTCCGTAGAAAATCGCGTAGTCAACCTCGTGTCGTTTCAACACCGATTGCATCGCCTGAACGTTGGCCTCAAATGCATGTGGCCATACCAGATTCAGCGGGGATCCGTGTTGATTAACGAGCTCAACAAGTTTTTCCGGAGATTGTTTAAGTAGGTTGGCGATAACAGGGTCAATTAACGGTTTCAGCACTTTTGGGTATTGAACTTTTGTTGTTTCTTTAGTTGGCGGCGCAATTAATTCAGGCATAGAAAACCTCTGGCGTCGATATTCGCCATGTGCAGGTCGACAACTAATCGTTATCGATTTTTGTGTTCTTGCTGCTCGTCAGATACGAGTGTTTAAAGAGGTGGAGGCGGATGACAGATCCACTCTGAAAATAAACACGGGGTATGTTCTTTCATAAAATTTTCACAAAACTGTTTCATGAGAACCCCACTCCTTAAGGTTCAGGCAGGCAAGGATAAGACCAATGACTGATGGTCTTGTCTCTTTTGAAGTGCCATTACCTGACATGTAAATGACATCATTGCGCCGAACTTTTCGTGAACAAAATTTCAGGTCTTGATTTGAGTCTTGACCCTGTCAGCGGCTCGAACAATATTGCGAACAGGAATGATTATCAAGTAAGGTTTTCAAATATTTTTGAATGAACACACACAACAGGGGAGTGCGAAGCCGCTTATTCGCATGCTCAAGTAAGCGCTCGCGTGTTGATTTTAAAAACCGCCAACGCCTTGTTATTCAAGGTGTTGGCGGTTGATTCAAGACACCCGGATGCAACCTGGTTTTCCCCCTGTAACAGGTGTTCGAATTTTTTTGAAAACCCACGACTGAAGCACGCTCAGGAGAGTCCCGATGACTGTTCGTCACAGTACCAACGCCACGCTTCCCATCAGCTACCTGTTCGTTCCCGGCAACCGGCCGGAGCGCTTTTCCAAAGCGGTCGAAGCCGGGCCGGACGCGATCATTCTCGACCTCGAAGATGCCGTTCATCCGAACAGCAAGGCCGTGGCCCGGGCGTCGATCTGGGCCTGGCAGCAGAGCACGCCCGAAACCTCCAGCCAGCGTTACATCCGGCTGAACAGCGTCGGCAGCTCGCTGTTTCGCCAGGACATGACCTGGCTGGGCGACATGCGCTACCCCGAGCGCTGCGCAGGAATTTTCCTGCCCAAGGCCGAATGCCCCGAGAGCTTGTCCCGTGTGGTTGAGCGCTTGCTGGAGTGGAACCCAGAACTGCAAATCGTCGCCATCATCGAGACCGCCAAGGGTTTGCATCAGGTCGAGGCGATTGCAGCGATTCCCGGCCTGGCGCGGCTGGCATTCGGCTCGCTGGATTTCTCGCTGGACATCGATTGCAGCCAGATTCCCGAAGCGTTTCTGTTCGCCCGCAATCGCATCGTGCTGGCGTCGCGCGTCGCCGGTTTACCAGCACCGATCGATGGTGTGACCCCGGCCATCAGCGACATGGCAGTGGTCGAGCGCGACTCGCGTTACGCCCGGTCGCTGGGGTTCGGCGCCAAGTTGTGTATCCATCCGTCGCAAATCGCCACGGTGCAGAAAGCCTACCTGCCCAACGCCCGCCAACTGGCGTGGGCGGACCGGGTCCTGAACGCCGTGGCCGGCGGCAGCCACGCGGTACAAGTCGACGGCGAAATGGTCGATCTGCCGCTGATCGAACAGGCCCAACGCCTGCGGGACATGGCCAGCCAGTACGCGCTGGTCGCCAACGCGGATGCCTGCTGAAACGGGGGACGAATCATGGGACATGGTTACCAGATTGCCCTGCGGCCACTGTGCGACGTGCGGCAGTCCGAGCAGGTCGATCCGCTCAACGTGCAACGGCTGCGCGAAGCGATCATCCAGGCCGGGCATTGGCTGGAGCCGATCATCGTCGAGCGCTCCCGGGGCATCGTGATGGACGGAAATCACCGGTTCAACGCAGCGCGGGCACTGGGGTTGAAACGGGTGCCGTGCATCCAGCTCGACTACGCCGATCCGCGTGTCTGTGTACGGCATTGGCAAACCGGGCAAGCGTTCGAAGTGGCGCGGATTTTCACCACCATCGAGCGCGGTGAACTGTTCCCGTACAAGACCACCCGGCACGCGTTCGACCCCGCGCTGCCGGTGATCTCCATTCCGCTGCAATGCCTGTACGACTGACCTGTGTCGGAGGATGGGCTTCTCCCGCCCGTCCTCCGCGCAAACCGATCGGCAAAAAATTTCCGACGACGCTGATACTTTTTCGATTGCTGGCTGGCAAATAGGAGTCATTACCATTTTGAGCCATTCGAGAAGGACCCCATCGTCATGTCTGTTGCACGTCGACCTTGCAGTGAACGCGCGTTAACCCTGGCTATTCGCAGTGCCATGCTGAGTTCTATTCTGGCCGCAGGAAGCGCCACTGTCTGGGCAGCAGACCCCAAGCAACCCGAGCAACAGGACGCCGTCACCACGGAAGGCCTGACGCTGGACACCACCAACGTCAACGCCAGTTACAACGGCGCGACCGCATTGCCCGAGGTGCTCGCCGGCGGCCAGATCGCTCGGGGCGCGCGGCTCGGGATGATGGGCAACAAGGACGTGATGGACACGCCGTTCAGCGTGACCAGCTACACCGCGAAAACCCTCGCCGACCTGCAAACGGTGACCGTGGCCGATGCACTGGAGCGCGACCCTTCGGTGCGCTCCACCGGGCAGACCGGCGGCATCGTCGACTCGTTTTTCATCCGTGGATTTGCGATAGGCGAGGGCAACCTCGGCGAACTGGCCTACGACGGTGTGTATGGTGTAGCGCCCAACTACCGGGTGTTCACCGAATACGCCGAACGCGTTGAAGTGCTCAAAGGGCCGGGCGCGCTGATGTACGGGATATCGCCGAACAGCGGCGTTGGCGGCGTGATCAACATCGTGCCCAAACGGCCACTGGACGAAGACCTGACCCGCTTCACCGGGACTTACGCATCCGACTCGCAAGTCGGTGGCCATCTGGACGTCAGCCGGCGTTTCGGCAGCGATAACCAGTTCGGCATCCGATTCAACGGCAGCACCCAGGGCGGCGATACCGCGATCAACAATCAGGAGCGCGCGCTAGACATCGGTGCCATCGCTCTCGATTACAAGGGCGAGCGGTTGCGCCTGAACCTGGATTACATCAGCCAGAAAGAGAGCTTCGACGCAGCCTCGCGACCGTTCACCATTGCACCGGGTGTGAAGGTTCCATCGGCGCCGAACGGTCGCACCAACCTGCCGCAGGACTGGGGCTGGTCGGACACCAAGGAGCAGTCGGCGTTGCTCGGCGGCGAGTACGACCTCAATGACAACCTGACGGTATTTGCGCACGCGGGTGGTGGCCGTTCGGACGTCAAGCGGATGTCCGACCAGGTGCCGCGAATCCTCAACGACGCCGGCGACACCAGCAACATCCCTGGCTATTACAAATTCAACGTCGACCGTTCGACCGCGGATGTGGGGATGCGCGCGCTGTTCGCCACCGGTCCGGTCACTCACACGACCACGATAATGGCGACCCGTTACCAGGACGAGTTGTCCCGGGGCATCAACAACGGCACGGAAATCCGCTCGAACATCTACCACCCTGTGGATGTGCCCAAGCAGTACATCAACTCGCCGAAAGTGCTGCGCATTTCCGAATCAGAGCTGTCCGGCGTCGCGCTGACTGACACCCTCGGCTTTCTCGATGACCGGATTCAACTGACCCTCGGTGTGCGCCGACAGGACATCGAGTCGCGTAACTACAACGCCTCGGGCTCGGTCAGTTCCCGCTACGACGACAGCGCGACCACACCGCTGGCAGGCGTGGTAGTCAAACCATGGGAAGACGTTTCGCTGTACTACAACTACGTCGAAGGCCTGAGCAAAGGTGACATCGCCCCCGGCACGGCAGCCAACTCCGGCGAAACCTTCGCCCCCTACAAATCCAAGCAGCACGAAATCGGCGTGAAGTACGAACACGGCACGTTCATGACCACCCTGGCGTTGTTCCAGATCGAGAAACCGAGTGGTGAAATCGGCGCCGGCAATGTGTTCTCGGTGCAGGCCGAACAACGTAACCGTGGTGTCGAGTTGAGCATGTTCGGTGAAGTCGCGCCGGGCACTCGCCTGATGGGCGGCGTGACCTTGCTCGACGGCGAACTGACGGACTCGGCCACTGCCGCCAACCGTGGCAACAAACCGGTGGGCGTGCCGGACGTACAGGCCAACCTCTGGGCCGAGTGGGATACACCGTGGGTCGAAGGTTTCACCCTGACCGGCGGCGCGATCTATACCGACAGCCAATACGTCAATCAGGCCAACACTCAGGAACTGCCATCCTGGACCCGCATCGACGCCGGCGCCCGTTACGCCACCAAGATCGAAGGTCGGCCGACGACGTTCCGCGCCACGGTGCAGAACGTGTTTGATCGTGAGTACTGGTCGGGCGTTGCGTCTTACGGTGCGTTCTCCCCGGGCTATCCACGCACGTTGCAATTGTCGGCGACCGTCGACTTCTGATCGGGAGGCGCACTTGATGGCGGAGCCGTCGAGTGCGCCTTCTTCTATATATAGCTACGCACAGCGGCTGATCATAAAAAGGAGCATTCGAATGTTAACCAGCCTGGCATCGACGTCCTCTGGCAAGCAATCGCAGTTTCCGTTCACGAAAGGCCAGCGGGCCTTCGATTTCGAGCGCAGCACCAATGAGCACATCCGTGAGCTGCTGCATTATTACGGGTTGCGCACCAGCCTGATCCGGATCAAGGTGATCGATGCCTTGCTGGTTGCCGCACGCGAAGGACGTGCCGTTGGCGGGCGTGGAGTGCACGGATATCTGCAGGCGTTTGTCAGCGGCATTCAGTTCATCAGCGTCAGGGAAGTGCTCAAGCGTTTGTGCGAGGAGGGCGTCATCGTGTTTCAGCCCGACAAGAGTTATCGGTTTACCGGTGAGGCGTTCTCGCTGCTCGAGCAGCATGCTGGCCGGTGACATTCACTTGTGTTCAGCCAGATCAAGACCACCTGTTTAGCCGCAGGTGGTTTTGTCGTTTTGGGGATTGATCGGACCGTTATCTATGGACGGTTTCCCTGTTTCAGTGGAGTCGATCGAAATTACTGAACTGCGCAAAAAGTTGCGCAGTTGTCCGTAATAAAATCACGGTCAAAACCCCGGCAGGCCCTGCTAATCAAGGCCTCCAGCCAAGTGCGCAAGAAGTTGCACAGTACTGCGCAACTTCTTGCGCACTTTTTCGCTGTTTCCTACAGCAAAGAATGGAAAATTCTCACGCGAGATTCGTAAGCCCTTGATGGGTAATGGCCATGTGATGGCTGGCATGACTTTTGATTCCTCCTTTGCCGCCTGGACAGGCAATCACGCCGTCCGGTCCTGTCTTTTGAGCAAGGAGAGCATCCCATGGCAACACCCGCGTACATGTCGGTTACCGGCGAAAAACAAGGCCTGATCACTGCCGGCGCCTTCACTGCCGACTCCGTTGGCAACACCTACCAGGAAGGCCACGAAGACCAGGTCATGGTTCAGGCTTTCACCCACGACGTGATCATCCCGCGTGACCCGCAATCCGGTCAGCCAACCGGTCAGCGCGTGCACAAGCCAGTTGTGATCACCAAGGTCTACGACAAGGCTTCGCCTCTGCTGCAAGCCGCTCTGACCTCCGGCGAGCGCATGAGCGAAATCGTTATCCAGTGGTACCGCACTTCGGCTCAAGGTACTCAAGAGCACTACTACACCACCAAACTGGAAGACGCGATCATCGTCGCCATCAACAACAAAATGCACAACTGCCAGGACCCAGGCAACGCGCACTTCACCCACCTGGAAGAAGTGCAGTTCACCTACCGTAAAATCACCTGGACCCACGAAGTCTCCGGTACTTCGGGTTCCGATGACTGGCGTGCTCCAGTCGTTTAATTACGGCTGATGGTTGTACCGCCTCGGCCGGTTTCGCCGGTCGAGGCACCTTCACTACTCAAGGATTTTTTTGTCGCCCGATCCTTAGCGATCGGGTGCGCATCGCAGCACTGTGCGAGGGACAAGGGAATGTTCTCACCGGCCAACCAGCCCCATTTCAACCTGACCATCGATGGCGGGGACAGCGATTTCCAGGTGCTGTCGTTCACCGGTCGGGAAGCCCTCAATACGCCCTTCGAATTCGAGCTGGAACTGGTCAGCGAAAAGGCCTCGATCAACCTCGAAAGCCTGCTGCACAAACTGGCGTTTCTTCAGCTGTCGCCGAGCGGCACCGGGATTCACGGGCTGATCTACAGCATCGCCCAGGGCGAGGCGGGCAAGCGCCTGACCCGCTACAAGATCTCCCTGCGACCACAGCTTTCGTACCTCGCGCACCGCTTCAACCAGCGCATCTTCCAGCAGATGACCGTGCAGCAGATCATCAGTCAGGTGCTGGAAGAACACGGCATCCTCGCCAGCGATTACCACTTCCAGCTCAGCGCGATCTACCCGGAGCGCATCTACTGCACGCAGTACGACGAATCGGACCTGCATTTCGTCCAGCGCCTGTGCGAAGAAGAAGGTATTCACTACCACTTCCAGCACACCGCCAGCGGCCACAAACTGACCTTCGGCGATGACCAGACGGTGTTCCCGAAACTCGCTCCGGTGGCCTATCAGCAGGACTCCGGGCTGGTGGCGGACAAACCGGTGGTCAAGCGTTTCGGCCTGCGCCTGGCCACCCGCACCAGCCGCACCACGCGGCGCGATTACGACTTCGTCAAACCGAAGATCGAGCTGGAAAGCGATGCCAAGAGCAGCGCCCAGCCGGACCTCGAGGATTACGATTACCCGGGCCGTTTCGTGGACCGCGAGCGCGGCAAGCATCTGGCCAACCGTAACCTCGAACGCCACCGCAGCGACTATCGCCTGGCCGAGGGCAACAGCGATCAGCCGATCCTGGTCAGCGGGCATTTTCTGGCCCTGACCGACCACGCCAACCCGACGTGGAACGACCTGTGGCTGCTCACCGAAATCTTCCACGAAGGCAAGCAGCCGCAAGTGCTGGAAGAGTCGGTGACCAGCGACACCACCGACAACAAAGACGATTTCCATCAGGGTTATCGCAACCGCTTCAGCGCGATCCCGTGGGACGTGCCGTACCGCCCGCCACTGGACCACCCGAAACCCAAGGTTCTCGGTTCGCAAAGCGCCGTGGTCACAGGTCCCGAAGGCGAAGAAATCTTCTGCGACCAGTACGGCCGGGTGAAGGTGCAGTTCTTCTGGGACCGCGAAGGCCAGCACGACGACAAGACCACCTGCTGGATGCGCGTGGCCTCCAGCTGGGCCGCCGAAACCTTTGGCTCGATCAACATTCCGCGGGTCGGCATGGAAGTGCTGATCACCTTCCTCGAAGGCGATCCCGACCAACCGCTGATCACCGGTTGCCTGTACCACGGGGCTAACCTGCCGCCGTACAAACTGCCGGATTTCAAGACCCTGGCCACGGTCAAGAGCAAGGAATACAAGGGCAGCCGCGCCAACGAACTGCGCATCGACGACACCACCAGCGAGATCAGCATCGCGCTGCGCAGCGATCACGGCGCCAGTGCGATCAACCTCGGTTACCTGACCCACCCGCGCCCGAGCGGCGGCCAGCCACGCGGCGAAGGTTTCGAACTACGCACCGACCGCCATGGCGTCGTGCGTGCCGGCGCCGGTTTGCTGATCACCACCGAACCGCGCCCGAACGAATCCAAACACCACAAGGACCTGCCGGAAACCGCCGAACGCCTGGCCACCGCCAGCGATCAACAGGACGGTTTCGCCACACAAGCCAAAGAGCTGCAAGCCCAAGAGGCCGGCGATCAGGACGACGTGGCCAAGGCCTTGCACGCCCAGCACCAAGGCGTGCTCGGCTCGGGTCCAGCGAACCTCACCGCCAACGAATTTCCCGAATTCACCGAGCCGCATCTGGTGCTCGCCAGTCCCGCCGGCATCGCCTTGACCACACCGCGCTCCAGCCATATCGCCACCGGCGAACACCTGGCATTGAGCAGCACCGGGCACACCAGCTTCTCCATCGGCAAACGCCTGCTGGCCAGTGCCAGCCGTGGCATGCGCCTGTTCGTGCAGAGCATGGGCTGGCGTCTGGTGGCGGCGTCCGGCGACATCGACGTCAAGGCGCTCAAAGACAGCATCAACCTGCTGGCCAAACTCAACATCACCGCCAACGCCGACCGCATCACCATCACCGCCAAGACCGAACTGGTGATCCAGGGCGGCGGCAGCGCCACCACTTACAACGCCGGTGGCATCACCCACGCCACCAGCGGCCCGTACACCGCCCATGCGGCGAACTTCGCCTACACCGGCGCCAAAAGTCTGGCCGGTGTGTTCCCGGAACCGCCGAAACCGGGCAAGGGCAACCTCGAATTGTTCAACCAGTACGCCGGTCGCCAAGGCATCAAGGAAGGCGACTACGAAGTCATCGATGCCTTGGGCAAAAGCATCAAGGGCAAGCTCGACGCCAAGGGCTTCGCCAGTGTGGCGGGCGCCGCACCGGGACCGGCGCGGGTGCTGTTCGGCAAGGATCCGGCAGACACCTGGAGCGAGGGCAGCTACATCGGCAAGCCGGAATGGCCGTTGAATCCACCGGGCGCAGAAGATGTGCCGAGTCAGGTGCAGGCGATGGTGGCGCAGGCGTTGCCGAGCAAGAACTGGGACATGTTGGAGAAGGGCAAGGAATTGGCGCAGACAGGGATGGGTGCAATGCAAACGGCGCAGCAGGTGAAAGGTGTGATGCAGGGCGGGGTGGCGGGGTTGCCGAAGCTGGCGAGTGCGGCGATGCCGAGTGCGTCGGGGATTCTCGGGACGGCGAGCAAGAGTGGCAAGTTACCGGGTCTGCCATCACCGGCGTTACCAAAATCCTCACTTGAAACCCCTGGGCTGATTGCAAGTGAGATGCTGTCATGACTACCGCAAGCGCAACACAAAGCCGAGAGTCTCAAGTTGCTGTCGTGCCGCTCAATCAGATTCAAGTAGCGGATGTCGGACGCGATGCTGCCAAGTTCGATGCATGGCTGCAGGAGGTCAGTGGCGGTTACGTCACCCTCGAGCGAATCAAGTATGTCGCCGGAGCCCTGCCGGTAGTCGGCAATATCATGGCACTGGTCGATGTCTTGAATGACATCGCTGTTTTATCCCGTAGTGAAAAGCGTGATCCGCTGGATTGGGTCAGCCTGGGCATCGACCTTATCGGTGTAATACCAGTGCCTGCGAATATGGCTGCGGCACGCATGAGCCTTCGACCGACGCTTTATCTGGTCCGGCAGGAAATGAAGGTGGCTGGCAAGGCTCTATTGGGCGATGCATTGATCAATGTGATTGCCGGTCACTTGAACGCAACGATTGTCGGCGAGATTGATCACTTCGTTAAGACCGCCCAATCCGCATTACCTGATCTGCTGGATAAAGCCGGGCAAAAGGGTGAAGAGTTCCTCAAGCAGATTGCCACGGGATTGAACGCTGTTGTCGATGCCGAGCTTGATGCTGGCGCTGATCTCAAGCGAGCAGGGAAAAAAATGGATGGTGTCGGAGGGCAGCTCCTGCACGATCCCGGCAAGGCCATCAGCAATATTTTTGACGCAGCCTTCGATGTCTATAAGGCCGCAGGAAAGGGCGTAGTCAATAGCGCTGCAAAACATCTGTTGCCTCGGGAAGCCAAGAAGCTCGTTCACGATCAGACCAAGATACTGGTTGCCATGGGGCCGGAGCTAAAGGCTCAACTGAAAAAACTCAGCAATCCGAACATGCCGTTTTCTATTGGTGCGCTGCTGATCGTACTGACAAAGGCTGTCGAGGCCTGGAATCTGCGTAACAGGCGTGGTGTCGCCGGTCACGTGAAAGTCGGCGGAACAAGCCAGGCCAAGCACAGGGCAGGCGAGGGCAGAACCGAAGTCAGGAAAACGGAAGTACCGGCGAAGAAGAAACCCAATGCCGAAAAAAACGGTACCTGCCCGGGTACTTGCGACAGCATCAGCTTTGCAGTGGGCTCCGAAAGTATTGCTCACACGGATTTCAATCTGACCGGCCCGTTCCCGATCGAGTGGACGCGTATCTACAGCTCGGATCTGGATGCCTATGACCAAGGCGATCTGGGTGCACGATGGATCACTTCGTTCACCACACGATTCGACCTCGTTGACGGTGCCTTGCAGTTCCACGATGCGGATGGCCGCAGCCACGACTATCCATTGCCTAAGGTCGATCTGTTCCATTACGACGTGATCGAAAACCTCACAGTTGTCCGCGTCAGTGACGACAAGCTGTTGCTCTGCCGTGGTTTCGAACGCAAGGAAACCTATGTCCGTCGTGGCCAGCAGTTTCTGTTAGTTGGTGTGGAGTTGCGCAGCGGCGCCGGCATCATGCTGCATTACGAGCATCGCTACGATGATCGGACAGTACTGTCCGACCTGATTACGTACGAGGGGGATCCGGGCAAGGTGCATCTGCACCTCGGCACGATGATTGATGGACAAGGGCGCTTGACCGGACTCTGGGAAATCCGTGACGGTGAGCCTCTGCGTCAGCTTTGTTCCTATGTTTACGATTCGGCGGGCGATCTGGTTCAGGCACAAGATGAAAACGGTGCTGCATGGCGTTATCAGTACCAGCATCACCTGATCACCCGTTATACCGATCGCACCGGGCGCGGCATGAACCTGCAATGGCTGGGTCATGGTGCAGACGCCAAGGCCGTTCGTGAGTGGGCGGATGACGGCAGTTTCGATACCCGCCTGGAATGGGATGAAAACATTCGACTGGTGTACGTCACGGATGCGCTCGGTCATGAGACCTGGCATTACTTTGACAGTCTGGGTTACACCTACCGTATTCGGCACGCCGACGATCGCTCTGACTGGTTCTTCCGTGATAATGCAAAAAACGTGATCCGCCACGTCCGTGCCGATGGGCGCTCGGATCGCTACAGCTATGATGACCGAAGTAATCTTCTGGAACACATTCGCACCGATGACACGGTGGTCCACTTCGCCTACGACGATCTCGACCAACTGATCAAAATCAGCGATGCCGAGGGCGGGCAATGGACAAGGGCCTATGACGACGCTGGCAACCTTGTCGAGAGCGTCGATCCACTGGGCAACAAGACCGAATACGCTTACAACCCGGCCGGGATGCCAACCTCGGTCAAAGATGCCAACGGCAATGAAAAGAAACTGGCCTACAACGCTTCCGGACAATTGGTGGAGTACGTCGATTGTTCAGGCAAGACCAGTGCCTGGGAGTACAACGAACGCGGCCAGATGATTTGCTTCACGGACGCTGCCGGCCACAGTACCGAATACCGATACAGTGCCGGGCAGTTGACGTTGATCATGCACCCGGACAAGACCGAGGAGCGCTTCGAGCGTGATGCAGAGGGCCGATTGCTGGCCCATGTCGATGGTCTGGACCGTTGCACAACGTGGAAGTACAGCGCGGCGGGGCTGATCGCCGAGCGGGTCGATGCGCTGGAGCATGCCGTTCGTTATCGCTGGGACAAGCTCGGTCGACTGATTGCACTGGAGAACGAGAACGAACGTCGCGCTCACTTCAACTACGATCCGGTCGGTCGTTTGTTGGAAGAAACAGCTTTTGACGGGCGTTCAACCCGTTATTCGTACGAGCCGGAAACCGGGCGGCTCGCGAAAATCCACAACGGTGAACATTGCGTCGAGATTCGTTTTGACTCAATGAATCGTTTGATTGAGCGCAGAGCAACTCTGGGTGATCAGCAGCAAAGCGAAACCTTCGATTACGACGGCAACAGCAAACTGATCATGGCTTGCAACGCCGATAGCCGCTTGCAGTGGTTCCATGATCCGGCGGGCAACATCCTGCGTGAGCATCAACACTATCTGGGCCTCGAGAGCCCGATGGTCGCCATATGGCAGCATGAGTACGATGCACTCAATCAACGCGTTGCAACCCTGCGTCCTGATGGACATCGAGTCAGTTGGCTGACCTACGGCAGCGGACACTTGCTGGGATTGCGTCTGGACGACCATGAACTGGCCGGATTCGAGCGTGATGACCTGCACCGTGAAGTCGCTCGTCATCAGGGAAACCATCTGCTGCAAACGCAGAAATGGGACCCGGCCGGGCGCTTGCAAGCGCAAGTTCTGGAGCGCAGTGCCGATAAGTCCGTGCTGCTCAAGCGTGACTACCAATACGATGCCGCTGGCCAGCTTACGGACATCAATGACAGTCGTCGGGGCCCGCTTTCCTATCGTTATGATCCTGTCGGTCGTTTGATCAGTGCCGCTACGCGTCTAGGGGTCGAAACCTTTGCGTTCGATCCCGCCGGGAATCTCCTGGATGAACGAGCCTTTGAAGTCCGCCGGCCTCTGGACCAGGAGCCGGCGCGAAGCAAGCTGCCGGATAACGTGTTGGGTGAGTACGCGGGCACGCATTATGAGTACGACGAACGCGGCAATCAGATCAAGCGCTGGAGTAACGGCAGCGTCTGCGAAATGCGATGGGACCTGTTCGATCGCCTGGTGCATTTCGAAGATGATCGTCTGTCGGTGGATTATGCGTACGACCCGTTAGGTCGCCGCTTGTACAAAAACTCTCGGGCGCACTACAAGCACCGTCCAGAGGCAGGTTCTCTGTGGAACCGTAATGAACATGCCCGCAAACAGCGTGAGCATGACTGTGGCTTCACGATGTTCGGTTGGGATGGTGACAATCTGGCGTGGGAGAGCAGTCCCCCGCAACTGGATGGCGATACTGGTCGCACGGTTCATTACATTTACGAACCGGGTACCTACAATCCCGTGGCACAGGCGCTGAGTCAGCAGCCTGTTCGTCTGGTGCCTCAACCTGAATACGGTGACGTTTACACTGCGGACGAAGATCCATTGTGGAATCACGCTCCGGTTCCGCACCCGTTTGATGCGATTGCCTGGTATCAGTGCGATCACCTCGGGACACCCCAGGAAATGACCGATCAGCAAGGCAATGTGGCTTGGAGCGCGCATTACAAAGTTTGGGGGCGGGCGGTTGAACAGCGTTCATCATCAGCGCTGCTGCAAGGGTTGAAAAACCCTATTCGCTTCCAGGGTCAGTATCACGACCACGAGACCGGACTGCATTACAACCGTCACCGGTACTACGATCCAGACGTCGGTCGCTTCGTTTCTCGTGATCCGATCGGGTACGCGGGTGGTATCAACTTCTATCAATATGCACTCAGCCCCACCCAGTGGGTTGATCCGAACGGTCTTTGCAGCACTGCACTCAATCGGGCACTGGGCGGAAAAACCCATGACAAGATGCAGGCCCATCACCTGATTCCCGAGGAAGTGTGGGGACGGCAGGCCAGCTTCTTCTCGGATATCGGGATGGGTGGAGAACGCGATAAAAAGGAAAACGGCTTGTTGATGCCCGACAGTGCCGATCAGGCCAAGAAAACCAAGCGTGTTTTTTACCATTGTGGGTCGCATGGTAAGGTCTACAGCCCGATGGTTGAAAACATGGTAACGACCGTCAGAAGCAAATATGAAGCTGGTGTGATTGACGAAGCGCAGGCGCGAACTCAGATATCCGCGATTCAGACAAGACTGAGAGCCAGTCTTTCCGTGCCTGGCACAACACAGCGCAGACTTAGATAAGCAGGGAGAAGGGATTATGGAATACTTTGTGCTTTCTCAAAAAGAAGAGTCCGGTTGCCCGGTCGGATTCTTGCAGGCGGATCTTTACGATAAATTCTATTCAGATACCAAGGGCGTCGAGCATGGTTTTTTTCCGTGGTATGCGGAGAAAATTCATTACAAAACTCACACGCCTTATCCAGAAGGCATGGTGCTTATTTCCAAAGACAAGTTCTATGACTTTGATATACGTAGCATTGCCCGTTTTTATATAGTCAGTGACGAATTTATGTCTGTTTGCAGCGAGTTGGATGTTGCTGTTACTGATTCGGTGCCAATCAAGGTGGTTTCCAAAGCTGGAGAAAGTATTTCATCCAGAAACTACAATGCTGTTCTTTTTGAGGAACTGGATGCGCGCTCGCAGACTGACCCGGCATCGACTTTTATAGAGGAGGATGGATTGATTTTCAGATTCAAAAAGCTTGTATTGCCAGCAGGCTTTAATCGGAATCTGTTCAAGTTCAAGGGGCTGATTTCAGGTAGTAATACGCTTATCTGTTCCAGTGAGTTCAAGAAGCTCGCGGAGGGGATCAAAGGGGTGAACTTCACTCCTCTGAAGGATGTGATCTGGTCGGGCGTGAGACCTATTTGACTGCGAGCACAGAGTTTATGAATTTTTATGTGCTTTCACAGAAAGAGGAGCAAGGCTGTCCTGCCGGGATTTTACGTGCTGATCTTTTCGACAGATATTATTCCTGCACAAGAGATGTTGAATTTGGTTTTTTTCCCTGGTACGCGGAAAGGGGGAAGCCCGGGCCGCGTACACCCTTTCCGGAGGGCATGGTTTTAATTTCCAAAGATGAAAGCTATGAATTCGATATTCGCAGCGTTTCGAAATTTTTTTATGTGGTGAGTGACGAATTTTTAGCAGCCTGCAATAGCTTCAACGTGAATGTGGTTGATAGCGTCAGGATTGACGTGCTTTCGGAGAGCGGAAAACGCACTTCCTCAAAACAATACAATGCTGTGTTGTTCGATGAGTTGGATGTACGGACAAACTGCGATCCAACCTCTACGTTTGTAGAGGAAAAGGGCAGGCCAATCAGGTTCAAAAAATTAATTCTCGGTAATGATTGGAAACTCGATCTTTTCAAGTACAGAAGACAGGTATCAGGAAGTGATAGCTTGATCTGCTCTGAGGCGTTCAGGGATGCGGCAATCGATTTCAAGGGTATTGATTTCACCCCTTTGGAAACGGTTGTCTGGTCAGGGATTAGACGAATTTGAAAGATGTAAAACCGGATTTTCGCCTGGTCGATAAAACCAGTTCTGTTCATATTCAGGTATTTGCAGGTAATAGCTCTGATGGCCCGGTGTACGAGGAACTCCCGGCTCGTCATGTAGGCGCGACAGCCTATGAACTGCTGTCCTCACCCGGGCTGGCGCTGAATATGGCTCGCGGAGACGTCATCTCGATTGAAAACAAAAACACCCATTCGGTGGTGCTTGAACGAGGTGGTAACTTTTGCATTCACATCTATACCGATTCCATTTCTGCTGCGGATATCGCTGAGCTGGAAAGCGATGTCCGGCGTGAACTGGGTGGAACGCTGGACGGAGTGCTTGAGGGCAATCTTTCGTTGGCCGTTCCTGCGAGCAACGGGATGAACAAGATCAACGAGGTTTTCGACCGGTTTCGCGATAGAACCGGGATTCAATGGTATTACGCCAACATCTATCAGAACCTGGATGACGATGATGACGAGACGCTGTTGAACTGGTGGCTCGAAGGCTGACGACCCTGCGCCACGGGCGCAAAATTCATCATCGATACCCAAGGGTACGAAGATGTGTGGATGGCTGAGTAACCTGGTCAAAGGAATGACAACATGAAAGACGCAATCCGCCTCGGCGACCCCACCACCCACGGTGGCAAGGTGCTCGAAGCCTTCTCCCGGACCGATCTCAACGGCAAGCCGATTGCCGGGGTCGGCCACATGGTCAGTTGCCCATTGTGCAAAGGGGTTTTCCCGATTGCCGAGGGCAGCAGCACCTACACCGTCGATGGCGTGCCCATCGCGCTCGACGGCATGAAAACCGCCTGCGGTGCAGCGTTGATCGCCAGTGGACCCAAAGGGGCCGTGGTCAGTTGAATCCATATCTGTGCATTGATTGCCGTCTCCCATGACGCGGACTTTTCGGCTCGTCATTTCAACAAAACCCGCTTCACCCGAACAAGAGCTCAAAACTCTCCACCATTTAAAGGAATAAATATGAAGACCGCTTCTTTGATTCTCGCCATGGCAGCCGCGTTTGGCACCCACTCACTCGCCCACGCCGAAGGGCAAGACGCCGCCACCCTGAAAGGGATTTACGACAATGGTCGCAACATGTCAGGCCTGATCAAAAGCTGTGTCGACAAGGGATTCCTGAAAGCGGACAGCACCGAGAACGCCAACAAGATGGCCGCATTTGTCGGCAACATGCCAGGTGATTTCGACAAGCGCGACGGCGACAAGAACGAACAATCTGGCCGTAAAGGCGAAGTGTTCACGGATGGGGAATACAAGAACCTGGAAACCAATCTGCCGCCGAACCTCACGCTCAAACAATGGTGCGAGCAAGCGGATCAGGGCATGCGCGAAGGGTTGAAGCGCGTCGGTCTGTAGCCGTCAGCCGATTCAGGACTGACTGCAACGGCAAGTCGATTGCTGCGGTCGGTCTTCAGGTCAGTTGAGCCCGTGATAGACAGGCCTAAGCTAATGCAAAAAAGGTATTTGTTCGGTGTTTTTAATATCGTTTAGTTTTGATTCACAGACGAATCAAAAGCATCAAACCGACAGACCCCCGATTGCCATGACGGCACACGCTGAATCGATCACAGGCTCTTCAGGTTTGATTCACACGGGAGTGAATCATGCCGCATACCTTGGACATCACCGCATTACCGACCCTTGATCTGTCGCAGCTCGACGGTACGCCGCAGCAGCGCCAGACCTTTCTCGATGACTTGCGTCACGCTGCTCGCGATGTCGGGTTCTTCTACCTGACCGGCCATGGCATCGACGCCAGCCTGCTCAAGCAAGTTCAAGACCACGCCCGGCAATTCTTCGCCTTGCCCGACAGCGAGAAAACCGCCGTCGGCATGATCAATTCGCCGCATTTTCGCGGTTACAACCGCGCCGCTTCCGAGATCACTCGCGGCCAGCCGGATCAACGTGAACAGTTCGACCTGGGTGCCGAGCGTGAGGTCTTGCCGCTGACGGCCGACAGTCCGCTGTGGGAGCGTCTGCAGGGGCCAAACCAATGGCCCGAGGCGTTGCCGCAACTCAAACCGTTGCTGCTCGATTGGCAGCAAGCAATGACCCGCATGTCGCTGCGTCTGCTGCGTGCTTTCGCTCAGGCACTCGCGCTGCCGGAGAACGCCTTCGACCGGTTATACGGCGACAAACCCAACGAACATATCAAGCTGATGCGCTATCCGGGACAGTCCTCGACGGCGAGCAATCAGGGCGTCGGCGCGCACAAGGATTCGGGTTTCCTCAGTTTCCTGCTGCAAGACCGGCACGCCGGTCTGCAAGTGGAGATCGAAGAGGGGCGCTGGATCGACGCGTTGCCACGGGACAACACCCTGGTGGTGAATATCGGTGAGCTGCTGGAGCTGGCCACCAACGGTTATCTGCGCGCCACGGTGCATCGCGTGGTGTCGCCGCCGGCGGGCAGTGAACGGTTGTCCATCGCGTTTTTCCTTGGCGCACAACTCGACGCGGTGGTGCCGCTGTACCCGCTGCCGGCGGTGTTGCTGCGCGAAGCGCGGGGGCCGGCGAGCGATCCGCTCAATCCGCTGTTTCGTGACGTCGGCTGGAACTACCTCAAGGGCCGGCTGCGTTCGCACCCGGATGTGGCGCGTCGCTTCTACGCCGACGCCTTGCTGCCCGAACCAGCGGCTCGCAAGACCGCAAACGCCTGATCCATCACTCGCTAAAGGATGCTCCTCATGTTGAAAACAGCAGGCTTGACCCTGGCCGTCCTCGGCGCGCTGGTGACTTCGTTTGGCGCTCAGGCACTGGAGCCGTTGCGGGTTGCGGCAGACCCCGTGCCCCACGCGCAGATCCTCGCGTACATCCAGAAGATCGATCCGCAACTGAACCTCAAGGTGATCGAAATTCCCCAGGGCGTGAACTCCAACGAACTGCTGGTGCACGGCGATGTGGACGCCAACTACTTCCAGCATCTGCCGTACCTGCAATCCCAGGAAAAGGCCCTCGGCGAAAAACTCGCGGTGGCTGCCACGGTGCACATCGAACCGCTGGGCATCTATTCCCATCGCCACAAAACCTTCGCCCAGGTGCCGGACAAGGGCACGGTCGCGGTGCCGAACAACGTCACCAACCTGAGCCGCGCTCTGTACCTGCTGCAGGACAACGGCCTGATCAAACTCAAACCCGGTTTCAATGACCCGGCGGCCGATCAGGCAACACCCAAGGACATAGCCGAAAACCCGAAACACCTGAAGATCCTCGAAATCGAATCACCGCAACTGCCTCGCGCACTGGACGACGTGGATCTGGCGGTGATCAACGGCAATTACGCGCTGGAAGCCGGGCTGGTGCCGGCCAGGGATGCGCTGGGGCTGGAGAAGGCCGAGCACAATCCTTACGCCAATATTCTGGTGACCACGCCAAAACTGGAGAACGATCCGCGCATCCAGCAACTGGCCAGGGACCTGACTTCGCCGCAAGTGGCCAAGTACATCGCCGAGAGCTTCAAGGGCTCGGTGATCCCGGTGGCGGATGCCAAGCCATGATCGTCGTCGAGCGGTTGAGCAAGACCTATCCGTCAGCATCGACCCCGGCGCTGGACCAGGTGTCGCTGAGCATTCCCGATGGCGCGATCTACGGGATTCTCGGGCGCAGCGGTGCGGGAAAATCGACACTGCTGCGCTGCCTCAATCTGCTCGAACGTCCGGACGCCGGGCGGATTCTGCTGGATGGCGAAGACCTCACCGCGCTGTCCGATCAGGAACTGCGTCGTCAGCGTCAGCGCATCGGCATGATCTTCCAGGGTTTCAACCTGCTGCATTCCCGCAACGTGTTCGACAACGTCGCAGTGCCGCTGGAAATTGCCAAAGTCGCCAATCCACAGCGCCATGAGCGGGTTCGGGAACTGCTGGATCTGGTGGGCCTGAGCGACAAGGCTGAAGCCTTTCCTTCACAACTTTCGGGTGGACAAAAGCAGCGGGTCGGGATCGCCCGGGCCCTGGCGGCGCGGCCGGCGTATCTGTTGTCGGATGAAGCCACCAGCGCTCTCGACCCGGAAACCACGGCTTCGATTCTGGAGTTGTTGCGCGACATCAATCGTCAGCTCGGACTGACCATCGTGCTGATCACCCACGAGCTGGACGTGGTCAAGTCGATCTGCGATCACGCCGCATCCATGGCAAATGGAAGGCTGGTGGAGGCGGGGCCGGTCGCCAGACTGCTCGCCGACCCACAGTCCTCACTCGGCGCGTCACTGCGGCCCAGTTGCGGTTTGCCGCTGGGGCACGACGCACCGGGCCTGAGTTTTCTACGGCAATACGGCGTACGGGCGGCCCACTCATGAACCGCGTGATCGACTGGAATGAAATCCTGCAACTGGTGCTCAACGCCACGGGCGAAACCCTGTACATGGTGCTGCTCGCCGGGCTGTTCACACTGTTGATCGGCCTGCCGCTGGGGGTGTTGCTGTTTATCAGTCGGCGTCAGGGTTTGTACCCGTTGCCCCGAATCAATCAGGCACTGGGCGCGGTGATCAACATCGGGCGTTCGCTGCCGTTTGTGGTGATGCTGATTGCCCTGATCCCGCTGACTCGCCTGGTGGTTGGCACCACGTTGGGCAGCACCGCCGCCGTGGTACCGATCACCATCGGTGCCTTTCCGTTTTTTGCACGGATCGTCGAGAACGCCCTGGACGAAGTGGAAAAGGGCCGCATCGAAGCGATCCTCGCCATGGGCGGCGACATCCGTCATGTGATTTTCAAAGTGCTGTTGCCCGAAGCACTGCCGGCCCTGCTGGCGGGCGTCACCCTGACGCTGGTGATGCTGATCGGTTTTTCCTCCATGGCCGGGGTCATCGGTGGCGGCGGACTGGGCGATCTGGCCATCCGTTACGGCTATCAGCGGTTTAACAATGAAGTGATGGTCGCCACCGTGGTGGTGTTGGTCATCCTCGTCCAGGGTGTGCAGAGCCTGGGCGACCGGCTGGTGCGGTCGCTGGCTCATCGACGTTGACGGTTGGCTGGGGCGTTATTTATTCAGAGGCGTGACAAGCGCCGTCTCGTCGGTGTCGAGAACGAAAACCGCCAGCAGGCGCGCAGGTTCGGTGTCGCTGGCGTTGGCGCTCACCAGATGCACGGAGCCCGGCTCCTCGACGAAGTTTTCGCCGACGTGGTAGATCTTTTCCGGCTCGCCTTTGACCTTGATGCGGAACGAACCTTCCAGCACCGTGGCGTAGATGAAGGCGGTCTTCGGATGGGTATGGGACGGCGACGCGGCCCCGGGCCCGTATTCGACGACCACCCCTCGCATGCTTTTGCCGGGGATGTTGGGGATCGGTCGATCAAACACCACCGAGACCTTGCCGGCGGGGGGCTCGGCGGCCGACGCTGCGCTGATCGACAGCGTTGCGAATACGGCAGTCAGAAAAAATCGAATAACCATGATGTGTCTCCTTGGCAGACAGGGAAGGGAATGGCGCGAACGGCTATCGCGCTGTCGACCGAGCGATCCAGTCTTCAAAGCGGATGGCACCCAGGCGCGATTGCTTGCCGGTGACCAGCGACTGATCATCGAGCAGCGTCCCGTAGTAGCGTGCGTGCACGTCCGGTACGACCTTGCGGTTGTCCTGGCTCGCCTGCAGAAAACGTCGGACCAGTTCGTCCAGCGGCAGCGCCTCGGGCCCGCCGACATCGACCGAACCGTTGAGCGGAGCAGCCAGAACGACGTCGAGCAACGCGGCTACCACGTCGTCAGAGGCAATCGGTTGAATCAGCGCTGGCGGCACACGAAGTTCATCGGCGACGGCAAAGGATTCAGCGATACCAGCGACAAACTCGAAAAACTGCGTAGCCCGCAGGATCGAGTAAGGGCGGCCGGACGCCTTGATCAGGTTTTCCTGGGCTACCTTGGCGCGCATGTAGCCGGCCTCGGGCAATCGTTCACAACCGACAATCGACAGCGCGACGTGATGGCGCACCCCGGCAGCCGTTTCGGCCGCCAGCAGGTTTCGGCTCGAGGTCTCGAAGAAGTCGAGGACGGCCTGGTCTTCCCAGGACGGCGCGTTCGCGACGTCGACCACCACATCGGTGCCGTCCATCGCGGCCGCCAGTCCTTCGCGGGTGATGCTGTTGACGCCCGTGCTCGGGCTGGCGGCGAGCACGTCATGGCCGCGCTCGCGCAGAAGGGTCACCAGTTTCGAGCCGATGAGGCCGGAGCCTCCGATAACGACGATCTTCATGGGTCTCTCTCCTCGATGACGCCAACCATTGGCGCCCGTGGAATGAAGAGTGCCGCTGCGAGGGAGGGAAGTCCTTGTGGCGGTCTTGGGTTTGCCTTGTCGAACCCTTGCATTTCTGTCCAGCCAGTGCGCCGCGATGGACACAGTGGCGTGTTCAAGGCAGGCGTATTATCGTTCTCGACCTCTCACCCTCTGCCGCCCGGAACACGGAGTCGAAGGCGCCTCGCCAAAGGACGTTCGCTGTGCCATTCATGTTTGAAGACTACGTACTCGACCCGGAGCGCCGCGAGCTGACCTTGCGCGGAGAGGTCGTGGCTGTTGGCCCGCAGGTCTTCGATCTGTTACTGCTGTTCGTCAGCAACCCCGACCGAGTGCTGAGCAAGGACGAATTGCTCGACACGGTATGGAGCGGTCGTGTCGTTTCCGAGTCGACGATCACCAGTCACATCAATGCCGTGCGCAAGGCCATCGGTGATACCGGTGAAGAGCAGCGTCTGCTGCGTACGGTCGCCCGCAAGGGCTATCGTTTCATTGGCCGGGTCGGTGCCGACCTGACCGGATCTGTGCCGGACACCGTCGAGGGCTTAACTGCAACTCCCCGCGCGCTGGCGTTGCCGGACAAACCCTCGATCACCGTTCTGCCATTCCAGAATCTGAGCGGCGATCCCGAACAGGATTACTTTGCCGACGGCGTCGTGGAGGACATCATCGCTGCGCTCTCGCGTTTGCGCTGGCTGTTCGTCATTGCGCGCAATTCGAGTTTCACGTTCAAGGGGCGAGAGGTGGATGCTCAAGGGGTCGGGCACGAACTGGGCGTGCGCTATGTGCTGGAAGGCAGTGTGCGCAAATGCGCAAATCGGGTGCGCATCACCGGGCAACTGATTGATGCCACGAGCGGGGCACACATCTGGGCCGAGCGTTTCGAAGGCACGCTCGACGATATCTTCAAGCTGCAGGACCGGATCACCGAAAGCGTCGTCGGCGCCATCGCACCTCAACTGGAGCGCGCGGAGATCGAACGGGCCAAACGCAAACCGACGGAGAGCCTGGACGCCTACGATTACTACCTGCGGGCCATGGCAAAACTGCACAGCGGCACTCAGGAGGCCATCGAACAGGCGCTGCCGATGTTCCACAAGACCCTCGAACTCGACCCGGAATTCGCTTCGGCCTATGGCATGGCCGCCTGGTGCCACTTCTGGCGCAAGCTCAATGGCTGGATGGTGGATCGGCCGGCCGAGATCGCCGAGGGGATTCGACTGGCGCGTCTGGCGGTCACGCTGGGGCGCGACGATGCCGTGGCGCTGACACGTGGTGGACATGCCCTTGCGCACCTGGCGGGTGATGTCGACGGTGGCATTGCCTTGCTTGACCGCGCACGCCTGCTCAATCCCAATCTCGCGCCTGCGTGGTTTCTGGGCGGGATTCTGCGTGTCCTTCGCGGGGAAACCGCGTCTGCCATCAAGGACTTGAATCATGCCGTTCGCTTGAGTCCACTGGATCCGGAGATGTTCAGGATGCATGTCGGCATGGCCCTCGCGCATTACTTCGCCGGGGACTTCGACAGCGCCGCAGATTTCGCCGAAAAAGCCTTGGGCAACCTGCCCACGCTGTTGGTCGCAGCGGCGCTGCTGGCGGCCAGTCATGCCTTGGGTGGTCGGCAGGACAAAGCCCGTCGGGCGATGGAGCACTTGCAGACGCTGAACCCTGCATTGCGCCTTGGCCACCTCAAGGACTGGCTGCCGATTCAGCGTCCTGAAGACTTCGCCCGCTTGATTGAGGGGCTTCGGCTGGCGGGGCTGCCTGGGTGAACGCTTGAACAGAGACGCGCCGGGCACGGCTGCAGTGAACCTAAGCTAATGCAAAAACGGTATTTGTTTGTTGTTTTTAAGATCGTTTAGCTTTTACTGACTAACCCATCAGATCTGCAAACGATAGAACCCTCGATTGCCATGACGGCGCGCGCTGAATCGATCAAAGGCTCTGCAAACATTTCTTGATGACGGGCTCCATGAACTGGCCTGTCGCCGATAAGGATGTGTATGAGTGCGCCTGTCGCTGTGGCCTGCGAGCCGCTGATTCGTGTGCGTAAACTGAGCAAGACCTTCGGCTCGAACCGTGCGCTGGATCGGGTCAGCCTGGAGATTTTTCCCGCTGAAGTGGTGGCGCTGCTCGGTGCCAACGGCGCGGGTAAATCGACGCTGGTGAAGATCCTCGCCGGTAGCCAGTCGGCCGACAGTGGCGAGATTCAGGTGGACGGTCAGCCTCGGCAATTCAACTCGCCGCTGTCAGCGCGGCGGGTCGGCATCGTTGCGGTTCATCAGCAAATCAACGAGGGCATCGCGCCCGGATTGAGCGTGGCGGAAAACCTGCTGCTCGATGAGCTGTGCCGTCCGGACGGCGACTTCTGGCTCAACCGCAAACGCCTGCTGGAACGTGCCGCGAGCATTGCCGCCGGCCTCGGGTTGGAGTTGCCGCTGGAGCAACCAATCGAACACCTCGGCCAGGCTGAGCGGCAACTGGTGGTGCTGGCCCGTGCCTTCGCTCTGCAACCTCGATTGCTGATTCTCGATGAGCCCACGGCGGCGCTCTCGGATGCCGAAGCGCAACGTCTGTTCAGTCTGATCGACACTTTGCGCAGCCGGGGCGTGGCGATCATTTATATCTCCCATCGCCTGTCGGATCTGCAACGGGTGGCGGATCGAGCCATCGTCCTGCGTGACGGGCAACTGGCCGGTGAATTCAACGCACGGCAATTGCCTCAAGCGCTGGAAGCCATGCTCGGCCAGGCGCTGGAGGCGCATGTCTACACGCCGAGAACCGCAGGGCGCGAAGTGCTGAAGCTGTGCGGAGTGAAACTGCTGCCACGCACGCAAGCATTTGACCTGACCCTGCAGGAAGGCGAAGTGGTGGTGCTGACCGGACTGCTCGGCGCTGGCAAAAGCGAGATCGCCGAGGTGCTGTTCGGTCTGCGCCAACCCTTGTCCGGGTCTTTGCAACTGGACGGCGCCGACTGGCAGCCGGGCTCGCCGCGTCAGGCGATCCAGAGCGGCGTGTTCTTCGCCGCCGAAGACCGGGCCAGTCAATCACTGGTGCCGGATTTCTCCCTGCGCCGAACCCTGACCTTGCCGTTTCTCGAACGCTTCACCCGTGGCGGTTTCATCCGCAACCGAGCCGAAGCGGCAGCGGTGGAGGCGCAGGTCGCGGCGCTGGGGATCAAGACTGCCGGCATCGATGTGCCGATGAGTGCGCTGTCCGGCGGCAATCAGCAGAAAGTTGTGCTCGGTCGCTGGCTGCTTGGCGAGGGCAGGGTGCTGATCCTCGACGAGCCGTTTCAGGGCGTAGACGTACGTGCCCGACGCGAGATCGGTCAACTGCTGCGTGACAGTGCTGAAGGCCGCGCCACGCTGGTGATCTGTGCGGATGTCGACGAAGCCCTGGAGATCGCTGACCGGATTCTGCTGATACGCGATCACGCGGTGGTCGCCGAGTACCCCCGTGCCGGTCTGGATCGCGCCGTTCTGGTCGCTGCGCTGGCCGGCACCGATCCGCAAAGTTCTTTTGTTCAAGCCGCGCCAAGGAGTAGAGCGAGTGCCTGATTCGAGTTCCCTGTTGTCATCCGCCCCGGCGACGTCCGAGCGCTTCGTGCAGGCGCTGATCCGTTACGGCCTGCTGTGGGTACTGGCGTTGATCGTGGTGTTTTTCAGTGTGGCGGAGCCTGCGTTTCTGCGGGTCGGCAACCTGTTCAGCATCTTGCAGTCGGTGTCGATTGTCGCGTTGTTGGCGTTGGGCGTGACCCTGACCATGGCCGTTGGCGGGCTGGACTTGTCCATCGGCGCGGTGGCCGCCATGAGCCTGATGATCGCCAGTTACGTGATGGTGGTGCTCGGTTGGGGCACGCTGCCGGCGGTGTTGATCAGTCTGGCGGGCGGCGCGCTGGTCGGGCTGCTCAACGGCTGGCTGATCGTGAAGATGCGCGTGCCGGACATTCTCGCGACGCTGGGCAGCATGTTCGTGGTGATCGGCGTGCAGTTGATTCCCACGGGCGGGCGCTCGATTGCGGTGGGCATGACCCTGCCCAATGGCGATGAAACAGAAGGCTCGTTCAGTGCGCTGTTTCTTGCGCTTGGACGTGGACGGCTGTGGGACGTCGTGCCGATCCCGGTGCTGATCACGGCGGTTGTCGCGCTGGCGGTGTGGCTGTTTCTCGAACGCACGCGCATCGGCCGGTTGTTCTATGCGATTGGCGGTAACGAGCAGGCGGCGCGTCTGGCCGGTGCGCCGGTGCAGCGCTTCAAACTGCTCGCTTACGTGCTGTCGGCGCTACTGGCCTCGCTCGGCGGAGTGTTGTTGGCGGCGCGGTTGGGGCGCGGCGATGTCAGCTCCGGCAACGGTCTGGTGCTGGATGCACTCGGCGCTGCGCTGATCGGTTTTGCCGTGCTCGGGGCGAAGAAGCCCAACGCGTTCGGCACGCTGGTCGGTGCGCTGCTGGTGGCCTCGTTGCTCAACGGCCTGACCATGCTCAACGCGCCTTACTACGCACAGGATTTCGTCAAGGGACTGGTGCTGGTGCTGGCCCTGATGTTCACCTTCGGCCTCGCGCATCGGGCGCGCTGAGCCGGTTCATTGATGCTTCAAGGAAAGATCCATGCACGGTTCAATCAAACAGTTTGCACGTCATTGCCTCACCGGCGCCTTGCTTTCGGCACTGGCGCTCAATGCCCAGGCTAAAGCCTTGCCGGGTGCACCGGCACCGTTCGATAAAGGTCAGGTACAAATTGCGCTGGTGGGCTATCTGTTCTCCGGGGATTTCCCTGAGGCCTACCTGCGCGGCGTCGAGAAACAGACCGAGGCACTGGGCGCCAACCTGCGGGTGTTCGATGCCCGGCAGCAGGCGGCCAGTCAGGGCGAAATGATCGATCAGGCGGCCGACCTCGGAGTGGACGGGATCATCGTGCAACTGGGCCTGGCCGAAACCCTCAAGGGGCCGATTGACCGTGCGCTGGCCAAAGGCATCAAGGTCGTTGCCTTCGACGTCGATCTGAACACACCGCAGGTGACTCAAGTCGAGCAGGATCACCACGCGCTGGCGCGTCTGGCGCTGGATCAGGCAGTCAAGGACAACGGCACCCGCTTCGACGCCGGGTACGTTTACATCAGCGGTTTCACACCGATGGAGCGCCGCGACGAGATCTGGAGCCAGGTCAAGAAGAGCAATCCGGGGATCATCGAGAAGGCGCGGTTCGGCACCCTCAATCCGCCGATTGCCAACTCCGTGGCCGATCAGGCCAGCGCCGTGTTGCGCGCCAATCCGGGGATCAGCGTGATCTTCGCGCCGTTCGACGAGTTCGCCAAAGGCGCGAAAATCGCCGTCGACGAGGCAGGTCTGAGCAGCAAGGTGAAGATCTACAGCGCCGACATTTCCACCGCCGACATCCAGATCATGAAAGAGCCGGGCAGTGCGTGGGCGGCGACGGCGGCGGTCAATCCACAAGTGGCCGGCGCGATCAGCGTGCGCAGTCTGGCGCTGCTGATCGCCGGCGAGAATCCGGGGCACAAGGTGCTGGTGCCGCCGACCCTGATTACCCGCCAGCAGTTGCTGGATCTGGATGTGAAAAACGTCCGCGATCTGGGGCAGAAACTGCCGTCCTTCGGTGATACCGCCAACGTCGCGCGGGCGCCGTGGATTCCTGTGGCGAACTGAAAATCCCAACACCCCAAAACTACAGCAGACATATGCCGTGCACTGACTGACGACTCCTTTTTTGTCGGCAGCGGACGGGTATTAGCTGCGATAAAAGGAGCTGTCACATGGTTCACCGTTCCCGTTCATTACTGGCTGTCGCTGTTGTCAGTGCGATCTGGCAACTTCCCGCACAAGCCGAGGACACTTCCACCCGCGTCGACGATGACACACGGCTGGGCACCGTGCTGGTCACCGGCACCCGAGGCACGGCGCGTACGGTACTGGATTCGCCGGTGCCGGTGGATGTGCTGACCGCCGAAGACCTCAAGTCCGCCGGTGCCGCCGACGGCGAGCTGGGCGCGGCGTTGCAGACGCTGTTGCCGTCGTTCAGCCTGCCGCGCCAGTCCAACTCCGGCGGTGCCGACCATGTGCGCGCCGCGCAACTGCGGGGCATGAGCCCGGACCAGGTGCTGGTGCTGGTCAACGGCAAGCGCCGGCACACCTCGGCGGTGGTCAACGACTCGTCGAAAATCGGTCGCGGCACGGCGCCGGTGGACTTCAACTCGATCCCCATCAGCGCCATCAAGCGCATCGAAGTGCTGCGTGACGGCGCCGGTGCGCAGTACGGTTCCGATGCGATTGCCGGGGTGATCAACATCATCCTCGACGACGCCCCCGAAGGCGGTGAAATCTCCACCAGTTACGGTGCGTATCACACTCATCAGGACGCCATCGACCGCACCACCACCGACGGCCAGAACAGTGTGACCACGGCCAAGATCGGCACCCGGCTGGGCGAGGAGGGCGGGTTCATTCGTGGCGGTACCGAGTACAAGAATCGCAACCCGACCAACCGCGCCGGCTTCGATGGTTTTGCCGACACGCCGGGCCAGCGCAACTACGTGATGGGCGATGGCCTGGCACGGGACGTGAACCTGTGGTTCAACGGTGAACTGCCGCTGGCCGGCGGCAAGGCCTACAGCTTCGGCACTTACAACCAGCGTCATACCACCGGCGCCGAGTTCTACCGTTATCCGTCGGAGCAACCGCAGTTCTATCCCAACGGCTACCTGCCGCAATCCCTTGGCGACAACACCGACATTTCCGCCACCGCCGGTTTCAAGGGCTTGATCGGCGACGATTGGGACTTCGACAGCAGCCTGACCCATGGCCGCAACCGCTTCGAATCGGCTACCCGCCGCACCCTCAACGTCAGCCTCGGTGCGGACTCGCCGACCCGTTTTGACACCGGCGATTACGAGCTGCGCCAGACCACCGCCAACCTGGATTTCAGTCGTGAGCTGCGCCTCGGCGGCCGCTCGTTCGTCCTGGCGCTGGGCGGCGAATATCGCTACGAAAATTACCTGACGTTTGCCGGTGACGAGGCTTCTTACATCGGTTCCGGGGCTGATGGTGCCAATGGCCTGCGCCCGAGCGAAGAATCGGATCTGGATCGCAACGTGTTCGGCACTTACGCCGAATTGTCCGGTGATCTCACCGACCGGTTCTTCGTCGACGCCGCCACCCGCTGGGAGCATTACGACGATGCCGGCAGCAAACTCACCGGCAAGCTCAGTGGCCGCTACAAGCTGACCGAGCAGTGGGCGGTGCGTGGCGCGGTGTCGAACAACTTCCGCGCACCTTCACTGGCGCAGAGCGGCTTCCAGAACACCACCAGCAACTTCGGCGAGGGCGGCACGCTCACCGACATTCGTGTGCTGTCGGTCAACGACCCGATTGCCCGGGCATTGGGGGCACAGAAGCTCGATCCGGAAACCTCGAACAACTACAGCCTCGGCCTGACCTTCCAGCTGAACGAACGCTTTGACGCCTCGCTTGATGTTTTCCGCATCGACGTCAAGGATCGCATCACGCTGTCCCAGCGCATCGGCAGTGATGCCCTGGAAAGCTACATCAATGACAACTTCGGCGTGCCGGGCGTGCACGACGTGAACTTCTTCACCAATGCCGCCGACACCAGCACCCACGGTGCGGAACTGGTGCTCAACTACCATCAGCCGTTCTACGAAGGGCAACTGGGCCTGACTACCGCGTACACCTACAACCACACCAAGGTCACCAGCACCAAGGGCACGCCGTCGCAACTGACTGCGCTGGGTATCGGCAATGACGCGCTGGTGGGTGTCGAGGAAACCAACACCCTGACGGATGCGGCACCCAAGGATCGCTTCATCTTTTCCGCCAACTGGGCCAGCGAACACTGGGGCCTGCTCGGGCGTCTGACCCGTCAGGGCGAGACTACCCGGGTGTTCGATTTCGGCGATTCGCAGCCCGAGCAAACCTATGGCGCGGTTTGGCAGCTGGATGCCGAGGTGACCTACAAATTCACCCCGAAATTCAACATTGCACTGGGCGGCAACAACCTGACCGACAACTACCCGGAGCGCTCCGGTTCAGCCATCAATTACGGCGGCAACCTGCCGTACGACGTGCTGTCGCCGATCGGCACCAATGGCGCTTACTACTACGCCCGCGCCACTTACGGCTTCTGAGATTTGCCGCCATGGATGGCGGACCCTCTGCAGGATCACGCATGAGTAAAACCAACGGCCCCCAACGCCATTTGCCGGTATTCCAGGCGTTGCTGATCACGCTGGGCATGGTCATCACCACCGATATTCTCAAAACCGCGCCGACCGTTGCCTTGAACGTCGGGCCGGAACAATTCTATTGGGTCTGGGTACTCGGCGGATTGGCGTCGATGGCCGGGGCCCTGTGCTTCGCCGAGATGGCCACCGCGTTTCCGCACCCGGGTGGTGACTATCATTTTCTGCGCACCGCTTATGGCGAGCGCATGGGTTTCCTGTTTGCCTGGTCGCGCTTCTCGGTGATGCACACCGGGTGGATCGCGTTGTCGGCGTTCATGTTTGCCGATTACTTCAACGCGGTTTTTCCGCTGGGACAGTACGGAGCGGGACTGTTTGCCGGCGCGGTCATCGCGGCATTGGTGCTGCTGAATCTGATGGGCAAGCACATTGGTTTCATCACCCAGACCGTTCTGGTCGGGCTGCTTGCCGTGGGCTTTCTGAGCATTGCCAGTGCAGGTGTGTGGCTGGTGTGGCAAGGCGTCGAGCCGCTTGCGCCGAGTACGCCGGTCACGCCTGAGCACACGGGGGCGTCCGGTTTTTCCGCCGCGATGATCTTCGTGTTTCTGGCCTTTGGCGGCTGGAGCGATGCGGCGACGTTGTCGGCGGAAGTGCGCGATGGCCGACGCGGAATCTTCATCGCCATGCTCGGAGCGCTGGCGGTGTTGATGGCGATCTATCTGGCGCTGAACTGGGCGTTCGTCCAAGGGCTGGGATTCGAAGGCCTGGCGGCAAGCAATGCGCCGGCGGTGGAGTTGTTGAACCGCGCGTTCGGTGCGCCGGGGGTGATGCTGATCCTGCTGATGGTCGGCATCGCAGCCATCGCCACCATCAATTCGACCCTGCTGGTCGGCGCCCGCACGACGTACGCAGCCGCCCGGGACGTGCCGCAACTGCGCCGCTTCGGTGAATGGGACGAACGCGATGGCGTGCCGCGCAAGGCCTTGCTGGCGGAGGGGGCGGTGGCGTTGTTGTTGGTGTTGTTTGGCAGTTTTACCCAGAGCGGTTTCAACACGATGGTTGAGTATCTGACGCCGGTGTACTGGTTGTTCCTGAGTTTGAGCAGTCTGGCGTTGATCGTTCTGCGGCGGCGATTTCCCGAAGTGCCGCGGCCGGTCAGGGTGCCGCTTTATCCGCTGTTGCCGCTGCTGTTTTTCGGGTTGTGTGTGTACATGCTGTATTCCAGCGTGACGGTGGTGGGATTGGGGGCGCTTCTGGGGATTGGGGTATTGGTGGTCGGCGCTCTCTTATTGGCCGGGTTGAGCCGTTTGGTTCAGGACAAAAAACAGAAGTCACTCTCTATCAGAGTGATATAACGCTTCGCTTTTAACTCCACAGCAAAAGAGCCCTAAAGGCTGGTATTTTTGACAGGTGACGACCTTTGATGATGATGAAAACATGTAAGCACCGAACCTACACTGACGTTTCAATTTTTTGACTTCAGTGCAGGTTTCTCTCTTAGGGAGTTCCATGTCATGGACAAAAATACGATCTGTGGTGTCAGTGTCGCCGCGTTACTTATTCCCTTCTCTACGCTGTTGTATTTATCAACAGCTGACATCGCTCTTTCCGCCGACGCCTACAATCCGAACTCGGGTTGGCTGAATGGAGTACCCTTCCAGCAGACTCAAGCCGAGATAATTGAAAATCACTACAACGAATGCAAAAACAGGTACGGGCCCCAGCTGACCAGGGAAGAGGCGGCTCAGCTCGATGGTGCGTGCAATCCTATAGTGTACTCGCCGGAAGCGATCAAGAAAGCGCAGATAAAACAGCTGCAGGATCATATCGCAGCGCTGTATGAGGACAACCAAAAATACATAATGATGGCGCAGGGTCAGCATTCAGCAGAGTTGGATCAGATACTTGAGGGAAATATGCAAACGATAGAAAGACTGGAGCAGCAGCTTCAACAGCTACAGTAGTAAATAATTTAATAGAACAGTCGCTGACGTATTTAATACTGTTAGACGTGCCGATACCTGGAGTTGCGTGATGCCTGAAATCGTGCGTGGTCAGCGAATCAGTCATGAGGCCGCTGACCACGGTCGGATGGGATATTGATGAGCAGCCGCACGCGGGAGCCTAGGGGGCGAATCAGCGAAGGAACGAAATACGGCCGTTCAGTCGTGACGAGCTATTGAAAACCGTGCAATTGAAGGCCACTACGTTTTCGTAAAATGGTCGCTTGCAATTAGAACGATACCTGGGCCGGTTGCGACAAACGCAATACCGACAAATCCCCCGTAATCCGCTTATAAGCTAGACGAATCGCCTCAATATCGCTCTCACGCTTCGGCCCGCTTTCGTGCAGGATCACAATCACCTTCGTCGCCAGCCGTTCAGGCACTTTCGCGTCATGGTCCTTCCACTGCCCGTAGGCGTCCAGCACGGTGAAACCGTCCGGGAACCGCGACGTCACTTCCTGATCGAGAAACTCGCGCCAGCGCGTCGGGCTCACCACACCTTCCTTGCCATCGATCGACCCCACCGAGAAATACAACTCGGTGCGCACCCACTGCGCCTGGGCCGGGCGCGTGGCATCGCCTTGCAGGGTTGAACTGGCGGGGTCTTTGGTATGCACGGAAACGGGGGGAGGGCTGGCACAACCGGCGACCGCCAGGAACAGTGCTGCCAGTAGGAAACGTTGCGGCATGGAACTTCCTTATTGTTAAGAACTGTCCCGAATTATAGGAGGAGGTGGTAATAGCAATAAAAGATTAAAAAGTGGATCGGCGCTGAACTGATGGAATAAGCAAACACAGTGAAAATAATGGCCGCTGGTTAGAACGATTATTTCTTTAAGTTATTTGCTTGGTGTTGGATGGCATATCCCTCACGTTCAAAAGCCTGCTATCGCATTTGCCGGATCTGTCATTGCGTCTAATCTGCTGCTGTAACAGTTCAAGTCGCACGGAACGCTGCACTTGAAACGTTCGAACAGCAGTTTTTGCTGCTCGATGGACAGCTTGTTGCGGATTTTCCAATCCTTAGAATCCGCTCCATCAACTTCTCATCCAGTTCTTAATCCTCAGGGAGCTACACCATGATGAACGCCATGCCGATGCAAATGCCGATGAACGCCAACATGCCGATGATGCCGATGACGGGCATGCCGATGATGATGGCGACCATGAGCTGCGACATGATGGACGACGGCATGATGTGCAAAATGATGCCGGCCGCCGGCATGGACATGGCGATGTTCAAGAACAGCTGCGAAATGATGCAGATGATGATGGACTGCGGCATGCCGATGATGATGCATTGCGGCAACATGAGCATGATGTGCATGTCCCAGGCGGCCATGGCCATGCCGATGATGAACATGATGATGCCGATGCCCATGATGGGCATGCCGATGCCATCGATGAAGTGCGTGATGGAATGCACCATGATGGCCGACTGCATGATGTGCAAAATCATGCCGATGCCGGGCATGAACATGGACATGATGAAAAACTGCTGCGCCCTGATGATGAAGATGATGAACGACTGCAGCATGCCGATGATGATGAGCTGCAACGGCATGCCGATGATGTGCTGCACCTGCTGATTTCCGGCAGCGCATGAAAAAGCCCCCGCAGCTTGATACTGCGGGGGCTTTTGCATTTCCGGGATTCGGTGAAGGTGGTTTTCAGTCCAGCCGTTCGGGGTAGGTCACGACGAGATACGCCACCGCCTCACTGTCGGCCGGATTGCGATAGCGGTGGGGCTGGTCGGCGTAGAAAAGGATCGAGTCGCCGGTCGAAAGCAGATAACGCTCGTCGTTGACGCTGATCTCCAGCACGCCTTGGGACACCACCAGATTTTCCTGCACGCCGGGGCCGTGGCCCTCGGAGTGATCCTCACCCAGGGGGCTCAGGCGTAATTCATAGAATTCCGATTGGCGCGCCACGTCGAACGGGAACAGCGCCCGACTGACGAACGCGCCGCTGGCACTCACCAGTCGTTTACTCTGGCTCGCCGACAAAACGGCCACACCTTCGAATGCGCGGTGCTCCAGAAACGCTGCTACCGACACCTTCAAACCTTTGGCAATTTTGCACAGCACCTTGATCGACGGCACGCTGCGGCCGGACTCGATCTGCGCCAGCATCGCCCGGCTCACACCGCACTGGCGGGCGAGGGCATCCAGCGACAGATGCCGCTTGCCACGCAGGCGTTGCAGGTTCTGCGCGACGCGCTCGCAGATCGGGTCTTCTTCCAGTGATTCGAGGTTGTTCAGATCCAGCACGGGTTCGTCGGCGCTCGCCAGAAAGCGCGAGGGTTCACGTGCGTTCACGCTTGACGCGGCTCGTCGGAACGAGCGGCCTGCACCCACTGAAAAGCCTGGTAGCCGGCGTTGCGCGCATACATTTCCCACATGGCCCGGGCCCGTTGCTGGGCTTGACGGCGTTTGCGATAGGCGGCGAAGTCGATCAGGTTGTCGGTTGGATTCATGGCGCACTTCACTGTGATCAATGACGGGATGAACTGAGAGTACGCCGATATTTTTATAACGATAAATACTGATTTTGTATTTATTAATTCTTTTAGGTTATTTAATCAGCGCCCCTCATGCTGCTTGCGATAAGCCCCCGGTTGCACCCCCACCGACTTGGCAAACGCCCGTGTGAACGCGGCAATCGATTGATAGCCCACGGCAGCGCAAGCCTGCTCGACCGTGTGATGGTTCTTCAGCAACTGGCAGGCATGGCGGATGCGCAGTGCCAGCAATACCTGTCCTGGCGACTGGCCTGCGAGTTCGTTGAAGCGTTTGAAAAACGCCGAGCGTGAGAGTCCGATGCAGGCCGCCATGCTTTCCAGTGACCACGGCAGTTGCGGTTGCTCGATCAGTCGGTCCAGCAGCGGCGCGAATTGCGGATTGCGCGCCAGCGCTACCAGACCGCCGAGTGACGGGTTGTCGGCCATCTGCTGGCGCAGCACATACAGAAACAGCAGGTGACTCAGCCGCTCCAGCAGCGCAGAAGAGGGCGTCGGCTGGCGTTCGCATTCTTCCAGGATCAACTCGAACAAGGCCCGCGCCGCACTGGAGGAAGGATCTCCAGCTCGCAGGACGATCCAGTGCGGCAAGCCTTCGATGATCAGCGACGACAGCCCCGACTTGAAGTGGAAGAACCCGCAGACCAGCCCGACGCCATCCTCTGCCTGGCGGTCCAGAGCCGTCATGGTCATGCGCGGCAAGGTCTGCGCGATGCCTGAGTCTTCAGCGCTGGACAGCCGATAGTCGAGGTCGCGCAGCAGGAACACCGCATCGCCGGCATTCAGGCGTAAGGCCTGAGTCTCGCCCTCGATGTGCAGCCAGCAATGGCCCTGAACGATGAGGTGAAAACTGGCCCGCGCCAGGCCATGCGTGCTGGCGTGCCAGGCGCCGCAATAGCGGCCGACATGGAACAGGCTGGCGTCGAGTTCGAGGCTCTCTAATAACCAATCAACCAGTGGGCTGGACGAAATCATCTAATGGAAACACTCAGGAGCAAGTAATCGCTACTTTAGAATATGGATCGGAATTTTTATAACCAACAGACTGGCCAGACACCCCGACTACAGGAGTCCAGCCCATGTCACGCGTCACACTACACACCTTGCAAAGCGCGCCCGAAGCGGCCCGGCCGTTTCTTGAGAATGCGCAGAAGAATTCCGGTTTCATTCCGAACCTGCTGGCCGTTCTGGCCAACGCGCCGGCCGCGCTGGAAACCTACGTTACGGTATCGGCGCTCAATGGCAAAGCCGAGTTGAGCCTGGCCGAGCGCGAAGTGGTGCAGTTGATCGCAGCGACTAACCATGGTTGCGATTTCTGTGTCGCAGGTCATACCGCCGTTGCGCTGAACAAGGCAAAACTGCCGCAGGAAGTGGTCAGCGCATTGCGTGAGCGGGCGACTGTTCCCGAGCAAAAGCTTGAGACGCTGGCGGCGTTCACCCGTGAAGTGATTGCCACCCGTGGCAACGTCAGTGAGCAGACCTACAACCAGTTCAAGGCCGCCGGTTACACCGAAGGCAACGCGCTGGAAGTGATTCTCGGCGTGAGCCTGGCAACCCTGTGCAACTTTGCCAACGTGTTCGCCGATACGCCGCTCAACCCGGAGCTGGCGCCGTACCGCGCGTGACCGGCGGAGCGATTCAGGCAGCGTGGTCTATGGTTGACGCTGCGTACAAGGAGAGAAACGACATGCTCGATCCGGCATTGAGTCAATGGCTGGACACTCACGCCCAGGCCCTGGACCTGGGTGACGGCGACCCACAGCAGGTGCTGACACAACTGGCGGCGACCGATGTGCTGCGAGTCGGTATCAGTCCGTCATTGGGCGGCAGTGGCGGCGACATCAGCGACGCCGTGGAAGTGCTGGCCAAAGTGGCCAGTCATTCGCTGGCAGCGGCTTTTGTGTTCTGGGGCCAGAGGGCGTTTATCGAATACCTGCTGCAGAGCCCGAACGTGGCACTGCGCGAGCGGCTGTTGCCCGCATTGATCAGCGGCGAACTGGCTGGCGCGACCGGACTGTCGAATGCGATGAAATTCCTCTCGGGCATCGAGGCCCTGCAAGTGCGCGCCCGCACCGAAGGCAACGGCTGGAGCCTCGGTGGTCGGTTGCATTGGGTGACCAATCTGCGCAAAAGCGGCTTCGTCGTCGCCGCTGCGATTGAGCACGAAGAGGGCGGCTCACCGTTTGTACTGGCGATTCCTGGCGAGGCCACAGGTGTGTTGCGTTCGGCGGATCTGCAACTGATGGGCTTGCAGTCGAGCAACACGGCCGCCATCGATTTTGCCCAGGTTCAGGTCGGTCGCGAGTGGTTGCTGCATGACGATGCGCGGGCATTTTTGCCGGCGGTGCGTCCGGCGTTTCTCGGCTTGCAATGTGGTCTGGCCATCGGTCTGGCGCGGCGCGCCTTGAGCGAAGTGCAAAGCCATTTGCAGGACGGTCGCTCGATCCTGCTGGAGCCGCTGCACGAACAGCGCGAACAGTTGCAACAAACGGTGGAGCAACTCAAACAGGGCCTGCTCGATGGCCGCTTCCTGGCAAGGCCCGCGGCGCTGTTCCAGTTGCGCATCGCCCTCGCCGAATCGGCGGCCAGCGCGGTGCAACTGGAGTTGCAGGCCAGTGGCGGCAAAGCCTATCTGACCGAACATGGCAGCGGGTTCGCCCGGCGCTGGCGCGAGTCGGCGTTCGTGCCGATCGTCACGCCGAGCCTGGTGCAATTGCGCGCCGAACTGCAACGGCAGAAACGGGAAGCAGCGGTATGACTCAGCCGTTGCTGCATGCCCGCGACATCAGTCTCGGCTATCCGCGCGCCGAAGGCTGGCACACGGTGCTGGAGGCGTTCGACTTGCAGTTGCAGCCCGGCGAAGTGGTGTCGATCCTCGGCCCCAGCGGCGTCGGCAAGTCCAGTCTGTTGCGGGTGCTGGCGGGGTTGCAACCGGCGCAGCACGGCAGCGTCAGCCTGCACGGCGAACCGCTGAGCGGTCCGCATCCACGGGTGGCGGTGGCGTTTCAAGACCCGAGCCTGTTGCCCTGGCTGACGCTGGAAAAGAACGTGGCGTTCGGCCTCGACTTCGCCCGTCAACCGCACCTGAGTGCCGAGCAACGCAAGGCACGGGTCGACCACGCCATCGCCGCTGTCGGCCTGGAACACGCCCGGCAGTTTCACCCGGCGCAGTTGTCCGGCGGCATGGCCCAGCGCACTGCACTGGCCCGGTGCCTGGCGCGGCAGCCGCAAGTCTTGTTGCTCGACGAACCGTTCGGTGCGCTGGATGAAATCACCCGCGCCGACATGCAGCAGCTGTTGCTGCAACTGATCGCCGAACACAACACCGCAGCGCTGCTGATCACTCACGACATTGACGAAGCCCTGCTGCTTTCCGAGCGGATTCTGCTACTGGGTAACAGCCCGGCGCGGATCCTCGGCGAATGGCGCGTCGACCTGCCTCAGCCCCGCGCCGAGCTGGTGGACGAACTGGGTGCGCTGCGTATCGATATCCTCAAAACCCTTCGGCGGGCGAGCCGCAATCCACTTACCCAACCTTTGCCCGAACCGTCGGAGATTGACCATGTGCCTGGACGACTTCACTCACACACGTCGTGACTTCCTCAAGCTCAGCGCCTTGCTGACCGCAGGCGGCGCGCTGCCGCTGCTCAACAGCCTCAATGCCCGTGCTGCGTCGGAGCCGAATGCGCCGGTGCGCATCGGCTACCTGCCGATCACCGACGCCACGCCATTGTTGGTGGCGCACAACAACGGGCTGTTCGAAGCCGAAGGCATCCAGGCCGAGCGCCCGGTGCTGTTGCGCAGTTGGGCGCAGGTGATCGAGGCGTTCCTGTCGGGGCAGGTCAACGTGATTCACCTGCTGTCGCCAATGACCATCTGGGCCCGTTACGGCAGTAAGGTGCCGGCCAAGGTTGTGGCCTGGAACCATGTCGGCGGCTCCGGCCTGACCGTGGCCCCGGGCATCACCGAGGTCAAACAGTTGGCCGGGCAAACGGTGGCGATTCCGTTTTGGTATTCGATCCACAACGTGGTGGTGCAGCAGTTGTTTCGCGATCACGGACTGCTCCCGGTGAGCAAACCGGCAAGCGCCGCGCTGGCCGTCAACGAGGTCAACCTGGTGGTATTGCCGCCCTCTGATATGCCGCCGGCACTGGCCGGCAAACGCATCGCCGGTTACATCGTCGCCGAGCCGTTCAATGCGTTGGCCGAAGAACTCAAGGTCGGGCGGGTGCAGCGTTTTACCGGCGACGTCTGGCGCAATCACGCCTGTTGCGTGGTGTTCATGCACGAGCAGGATCTGAACAACCGCCCCGAGTGGTCGCAGAAAGTGGTCAACGCCATCGTCAAGGCGCAACTCTGGACCCGCGACAACCGCGCCGAAGCCGCGAAGCTGTTATCCAGGGACGGCGACAACCGCTACACGCCCCATGCCCAGACCGTGTTGAACCGCGTACTGGCGCCGGATGCCGCAGATCGCGAGCAATACCTGACCAGCGGCGCAATCCAGCACAGCCATTGGGACGAGCAGCGCATCGACTTTCAGCCGTACCCGTTCCCCAGCTACACCGAAGAACTGGTCAAGCGCCTCAAGGACACGCTGATCGAGGGCGACAAGGGCTTCCTCGCCAGCCTCGATCCGCAGCACACGGCCGAGGATCTGGTGGACGACCGCTTCGTGCGCAACGCCGTTGCAGCGGTCGGCGGGATGAAGGCGTTCGGCTTGCCCGAAGACTTTGAGCGCAGCGAGGAGTTCAGTCTCTGATGAGCAAGTCGAGTTCACCCATCGTCCACGGGTTGCTGGGCGCGGCAGGATTGCTGGGGTTGTTGCTGCTGTGGTGGCTGGGGGTGCATCTGGCCGGTGGGGGCGATGGTCTGGCGGCGCGGTTTTCGCCGCAGGCGACGTTGGTCAGCCTCGTTGAGTTATTGGGGCGGGCCGAGCTCTACGAGCATGTGCTGGTCAGCCTGAAACGGATCATGGTCGGCTTGCTGCTGGCCCTGCTGATTGGCGTGCCGCTGGGGCTGATGATCGGCAGTTATCGGCACCTCGAATCGGCGACCACACCTGCCTTTCAGTTCCTGCGGATGATCTCGCCGCTGTCGTGGATGCCGGTGGTGGTCATGCTGATGGGCGTGGGCGATCAACCGATCTATTTCCTGCTGACCTTCGCCGCGATCTGGCCGATCCTGCTCAACACTGCCGCGGGGGTACGCCAGCTCGATCCACGCTGGCTGCAATTGAGCCGCAGCCTCAGTGCCACACGCTGGGAAACCTTGCGCAAAGTCATCCTGCCCGGCGTGCTCGGCCACGTGTTGACCGGGGTTAGGCTGTCGATCGGGATACTGTGGATCGTGCTGGTGCCGTGTGAAATGCTCGGTGTCAGCGCAGGGCTGGGTTACTTCATCCTCGACACGCGGGATCGGTTGGCCTACTCGGAATTGATGGCGATGGTGCTGTTGATCGGTGTACTCGGATTTGCCCTTGATGCGCTGGCTCGAGGACTGCACCGACGCTGGGCGCCAGCTTGATATCCGTGCATGACACGTATGTGCTTGGTGGGTGCACGACAAAAAAAGGCGCGTGAGTTTTTCACTCACGCGCCTTTCATTCATTTGCTGGCGTTCAACACGATCCGATATCGCGCCTTGCCACTGCGCAAATGGTCGACCGCTTCATTGACCTTGCTCATCGGAAATTCCTCCACCTGCGGCAGGATCTGATGCCGTGCACAGAATTCCAGCATGGTCGCCGCCGTGGCGGGCGAGCCCACCGGGGAGGCGGACAAGGATTTTTGTTGAGGGATGAGATTGAACACGTGCACCGGAATCGCATCGGGTACGATGCCGACGAAGTGCAGTCGCCCCTTGCCGCGCAGGGTGGCGAGCATGGCAGTCCAGTCGAGATTGGCGTTGGCGGTGATCAGCAGGAAATCCAGCGTGCCGGCAATCGCCTTCAGCGCATCGCTGTCGGTGGAAGCGACGACCTTGTGCGCGCCAAGGCGTTTGGCTTCGTCCTGTTTGCTCAGCGACGAGGTGAATGCCGTGACGTCGCAGCCCCAGGCATTGAGAAAGCGCAGCGCCAGGTGACCGAGGCCGCCGATGCCTACGACTCCGACCCGGTCGGTCGGCTTGATGTCGAATTCCACCAACGGGTTGAATACCGTGGAACCGGCGCAGAACAACGGGCCGGCGAGGGCGGGGTCGAGGTTGTCCGGGAGTTTCAGCGCCCAGGCCCAGTGAGTGCGCAGCCGATCGGCGAAACCGCCGTGGCTGCCGATAATCGTGGGTTTGGCGGTGGCGCAAAGGTGATGGGAGCCGCCGATACAGGACGAGCAGTGCATGCAGCTGCCCTTGTACCAGCCGATGCCCACGCGCTGGCCGACTTCCAGTCCGCGAACCTGCGGGCCTGCACGCACGATGCGGCCAACCACTTCGTGGCCGGGAATGAACGGGTATTGGCTGATGCCCCAGTCGTTGTCGATCAGCGACTGGTCGGAGTGACAGACGCCGCAGTATTCCACGGCGACTTCGACTTCTTCATCCCCGAGCGGGCCGGGATCGTAGCTGTAGCGCTCCAGCGGAGCGCCGGTCGAGGTGGCGGCCCATCCGGTAAACGTCGTCGGTTCGGTGTTATTGCTCACAGGACACCTCCAGGTCTGGCGCTGCGGGCGCAGCCTGAAGAGTCTAGCGGGTCATCGCGTATGCGCGAGCCAGGTGTCCAGCACGCGCCGGTCGAGTTCTTCCCAGTCCGCCATGCCCAGCACTCGCGTGGTGTTGAGGCCGCGCAGATAACCACGCAACTGATTGGCCACGGCCCGCACCGACTCCGAATCGTCCGCCGACTGGCCCAGCACGGTTTCGTATTCGACGAGGTATTCGGCCACCCGGTCGCGGAATTCGGGCAGGACGGCATCGCGGATCAAATCAAAGGTTCGCACGGAAAATCCTCATTTGTTTTCGTTGTGATCGAGTGTGCAGCAGTCTGCACGCTGCGCAACTATTGGTTCAAGTAATAGTGACCATCAAGAAACGCAAGTTCTGCTTTGCGGCCGACAGGCGGAAAATCGCCTCCATCGAAACGCAGCTCAAGGAATTTGCGCGATGAAGACTTTGACCCGACTGGCTTTGGTCGCCCTGCTGATGGGCGGGGTAGCCACCACTGCACCGACTTACGCAGCCGACGCCGGTACGTGCCATTTTCTTCCTATCGGCGGCGCCAGCAGCGGGCTGCAGCACTCGCAAACCGTGGGTGTGCTGTACAGCGAAAATACGCTGGAGAACCAGCAATACCTGGAGCGCTACCACGACGTGGCGGTGAACGGTGCCAAGGATGCGCTCGATGCGCGGATCCGCGAGGCCTTCGTCAACAGTTCCGACCCGGAACTGGCCATCGACTGGTTGATGAGCTCGCTGCAACAGCAGTTTCTCTCGGTGACGGTCTACGACAGCCTGGATCAACTGGTGCAGGCCCATCCGGACGTGGTGGTGATGCTCGACACCCACAACCGTCTGCTGACCCAGCGCAACAGTCAGGTCGAAGCGCGCTTCGCCGCACGCTTCTACGACGCCAACCTGCAATACATCGGCAAGGCCGAAGGTGCGGTGGAGAAACAGCTGCCGTCGGTGTGGGTTCACAACAAGGCAGCGCCCGAGATCGCAGCCCAGATCGAAAAACAACGGGACTTGCAATTCAGCGCCTTGAAGCAGTTCGATGATTCGCTCAAGGCTTTGGTGAGTGCAGGCTGAACACCCAAATCAGAAATCGCAACGGCAGCGCCCGTGACGCTGAACGTTGCTTGAGAACCGGACCTTTTATTTTCAGGATTTTATCCATGCGAGCCTTTTTTATCCCTGCCATGGCGTCTGCCACTTTGCTGATGACCGCCTGCGCTTCCGCGCCGAACGATCCGACGCTGACCTTGCAGACCCACAAGACCCCGGCCCAGTACGCCGAATGCGTCGTGCCGAAACTGCAGAGCAGTGCGATGAACCCGACTGTCTCCCAGACCCAGCGCAGCTACCGGATCGTGGTGCCGAGCAAAGTGTCGGCGGACAACGTGCTGGAAGCCTACAAGGCGCAGGACGGCGGCAAAGTGTTCTTGTACGAGCGCCACTTGCTGGCGTCGAGTTTCATGCCGTCGAGTTTTGAACGGGCTGCCCAGGAGTGCCTGTAACACCCGACGGTCAGCGCTTTTGACGATGCTCCTTTGGTTGGCCGCAACCAACCAATTCCTTTGCCCCGCACCTTGCGGGGCTTTTTTTGCCCGGCGTCTGGCGCAGTCGGCGCTACGCTGGATAGCGGACAAGGTTTTTCGGGAGAACAAGGATATGAAGAAGGACAGCAGCGGCGCGGCAACCGAGAATCCCTCGGCGCTGATCGACGCAAGAATCAAGGAACTCAACGACTGGCGCGGCCAGAAGCTGGCCGAGATCCGCGCGATCATTCACGAAGCCGATCCGGAGGTCATCGAGGAGTGGAAGTGGCGGGGCGTTCCGGTCTGGTCACACAACGGCATCATCTGCACGGGGGAAACCTACAAGGCCGTGGTGAAAATGACGTTTGCCAAAGGTGCGGCGCTGGAGGATCCGTCAGGACTGTTCAATGCAAGCCTTGAAGGCAATACCCGGCGGGCGCTTGATGTTCACGAGGGCGACGAAATAGATGCGACGGCACTGAAAGCGCTGGTGCGTTCGGCGATTACGTTGAATTCAAGAAAATGATTTGCCGTTGAGGCAGAGATGAAGCGGAGGAGGGTGAAACGAGGAAGAAAATGGCAGGGGCGGCTGGATTCGAACCAACGCATGGCAGGATCAAAACCTGCTGCCTTACCGCTTGGCGACGCCCCTGTAGCTATTGGTTTCAGTCCCGGGAGGACCTCTGCAACAGTGGGCGGCACTTTACCAGCGCTCTTGCGTTCTGGGAACCCCTGATGCAAATAAATTTCATGGAAAACAGCTACTTATTTCCCGGAGCGGCTGAAAGGGCCGGATTTTCAGGACGTCCTGGCGGTCCAGGCACCCGAATCCTGCGGGCGCCTGGACCCGATTTCACACCAACGTACTCGGCGCCACCCCCAGCAATCCCGTCAACGTGTTCATGATCGCCTGCTGACGAGCCCGGTCCGTCTGGTGTCTGGCCTCGGCGGCCGCGACGTCGGCGTGACAGTGCGGGCAGATCGATTCGTGGGGATGAATGTACTGCAGGCAGCTGCGGCACAGCGCCAGTTGCACCGGAATGCGTCCTTCCTCCGGCGACTTCTGGCCCTGATTGATCCACGCCAGTTTGATCACCTGGCCGCTGTCGCTAACGCTGCTGACTTGCTCGCCGGTGTCGATGCGTTCGGTGATCAGGTCGAAACGGCCGACGGCGAAGGAGCGTTGCGCGGCGTCTTCGAGCTTGACGATGCGCTCGCGCAGCCCGCGCTTCTGCAGTTCCAGGGTTCGGTAATGGCAGTACGGATTGTTGCCGGGTTTGCCCAGCAGCGAGTGCGATGTCCAGGTGCAACCGCCCCGACAGACGTCGTTGTAATAGCAGCTGCGGCAGTAGCCCCACAGATCGTCGACCGAGCGCAGACGGCCGAAGTGGATGCCTTCGCTGTAATGCCAGATATCGTGCAGGTTCATGTCGCGCACGTTGCCACCGGAGAAACCGACGGTGGCCAGGGACGGGCAGCCTTTCACCGTGCCGTCGGCTTCGAGCGCCAGCACGGTCTGACCGGCCGCGCAGCCGCTCCAGTGCACGCGCTCGTCCCCGAAGCCGCGCCACAAATGTTCGTAAGGGCCGTAATAACCGATGTTGTTGCCGACGTTCATCAGCAGGCCGCGATCCACGCCCTCGCGGTACAACCGCGCGAGCAGCGGCATCACTTCCAGCAATTGATAGGGTTGCAGCAAGAGATCCGGGTGATCCACGGCATTGCCCATGGCCACGGTGATCTGGATCTGCCAATGGGTGGCGCCGAGTTCGATGATGGTGTCCATCAACTCCGGCAAGTCAGGCAGAGTCGCCGCACCGATCTGGGTGTTGACGCTCACCGCCAGCCCGGACGCCTTGGCCCGGCGCAGGGTATCGACCGCCTTGTCGAACGAACCGGGCACGTTGCGCACCTTGTCGTGCAACGGCGCGAGTCCATCCAGAGAGATTCCAACTCCGTTGAGGCCCGCATCGACAGCGGCCTGCATCTTCGCCGGCGTCAGGTTGCGACCGCCGGTCTGGATCGCGCAGTACATGCCGTGATCGTGAATGGCCTGGATCAGTTGCGTCCAGTCCTTGCGCAGATAGGCTTCGCCGCCGATCAGGGTGATCTCGCGGGTGCCGAGGGCGGCGAGGGAATCGATGACATCGAGGCATTCACGGGTGTTGAGTTCATCGGGGCGTCGATGCCCCGCGCGTGAGCCGCAATGCAGGCATTTGAGGTCGCAGGCCAGGGTGATTTCCCAGACCACGTGCACCGGCACGTAGCGCTTGAGGTCGGTGTCACTGAGGTAGCGGGCAGGGCGGATGTCTGTCATGGGAGATCCTTGCGCACGGTCCTGTGCGCGGCACGATTGGACTGATCTCGATTCGCCGCAAGACCGGGCGAGGCCGGCAGTGGCCTCGCCCGGGGCGTGCGGTTTAGCGTGCTTCCAGACGCGCGATTTCTGCGTTCAGTTGCTCAAGGGCACTGCGCAAGGCGCCCTCGTGGGCCAGTTGCTGCTCGCCCTGTTGCACGGCGGTCTTGAGCTGTGCCAGATCCCCGCTGGTCTGGGCCTGTTGCACGGCAACGGCGTAAAGCGGCACGTGTGGATGCGGCACCGGTTGCGGCTCCACGGTTTGAGCCTGATGCACAGCGACGTGTTTTACGACGTGCCATTGGCCTTGCTCTTCGTAACGGTAGTCGGCAAAACCGCTGGCCCAGTCACCGCCTAGAATGCCTTTGAGATGGAAGGTCTGGGCGATCTGGCTGAGCGGGCCGCTCGGGCTGCCGGCCAGGTTGAGGATGATGTGGTTCTCGACCGCCGAGGTCAGCTTGACCTGGCTGTAGTCGCCCCAGACCTGAGCCCGGAAATTGACGGTAGGCCAGGTAGCCTGAAATACACTGGCCACGCCGCTGACTTTCTTGCTGACGGTGTTGACCAGCAGATCCAGGGTCAAGACAGGTGCGCCGAGTAAATCGTTTCTGACAATCAGGCGGGTATGGAAAAGTCCGATCGACATGATGCTGCTTCCTTGAATGATGATGGAGTCCAGTGGCCGATCAGCGACTTTGCAGGCGGCTGAGTTCGTTTTTTGCGGTATCCAGCGCGATCCGCAATTGCGGTAGCTGCTCCAGTTGCTGCTTGGCCAGCGCGGCCAAACTTTTCATCTTGGCCAGGTCGCCAGCGGCGATGGCGCTCTGGATGGGGGCGGCGTACAACGGCATGATCGGGCGGTGTGGCTGGATCACGGGGCCGGGATGGAAAGGCTGAAAGGCGTTCGATGGCACCGATTCGACCAGATGCGCCGGGGCATTGGTGACTTCGATCCATTGAGTACCGTTGTAGTACTCGTAATTGGCGACACCTTCTCTCCAGTCAGTCCCGACTACCAGCCGGATCTTGAAGTTGACGATGGAGTTGGAGCCTGGACCGCCATGATTGCCCTGGGCGGTGATCAGGATCTTGCTGACACCGGGGGACATGACGGTGAGATAGGTGTATTCGCCCCATACATCGGAATGCAGGTCGAGCGGCGGATTGATGGCTTGGGTGATGGTGGCATTGCCGTTGACTTGCTCCTGAGGCGTTGAAACCAGGAGGTTGAGTACCAGGCTTGGTGCGCCAGGCAGCCCGGTGCTGATCCGGTAGCTCACCGGAAACAGACCGACGTTTTGTTGCGAAACAGAACCAGACATGTGAATTGCCTCCATTGCAATGTGGTTGATGGCCTTAGTGTTTTTCCAGACGGGAAACTTCTTTGGCCAGTTTTTCGTACGCGGTTTGCAGCTCCTTCGCTTCCGGCTTGGTTGAATCGCGCTGCTTCAACAAAGTCTTCATCTGTTGCAGATCGCCGCCCGTGATGGCGCTCTGGATGGCGACGCCGTAAGGCGGCATGTTGTGTTTTGAGCCAGTCATATCGAGGGTTTCCTCGTGGTGGTTGTCGAACATCCCCTTCAGGCGAGGGGCGTCTTTCCTGACAGGCAGGCGACAGCCAGCGGCAGGAAACACTGGCGACAGTGGTGCCTGGCGAGGTGAAGGCCTGATCCGTCCGGATCCGTCAAATCGTGGTGATTGAATGGGCGCCGATGCGACGCCGCGGGCGTCAGCCGAAACCGTCCGGTCTGCTGTCAGGCCCGCTGTTCGGAATCGGGAGGCACGTCTGCCGTGGCAGAGGGCAAGAGAAGTTCGCCTGTACGTTGGTCATCTTTCTGTCCTTGATAGAAAGCAACGAAACACAGGGATAGGTTGTTCACTCATCAAGAGTGCATTAACCCGCAAGCACAAAAACCATCCCTGATTTTTTCTTCCAGTGCTGCTGATGGCGTACGTCGAGAGACGTTTGCCAAGTGGCCAGCATATCGCCAGCCACGCAACCCTAGCCCTGTTTGTTCGGGGCTGCCAGAAAAAGCGCCGAACGGTCATGGCCGCTGCTATCCTGCGCGAATCATGAAGCTGGCAGTGGAAGAGCGCGCTGTATGAACACGAATCGTGACCAGTTTCCCTTGCCTGAAGACCTCAAGGTGTTCCTGACGGTCATCCGCAAGAACAGCTTTGCCAGCGCGGCCGATGAGTTGGGCTATTCGCCGGCCTACGTCAGCAAACGCGTCGCGGTGCTCGAAAGCACGCTCTCGACAAAGCTGTTGCACCGCACCACCCGGCGCATCGCCCTGACCGACGATGGCGAGCGGGTACGGATCTGGGCGGAAAAGCTGCTGGGGGACTTCGATGATTTCCTCGGCGAGATGGCCCAGGCCCGACACCAGCCAGCCGGGTCGCTGCACATTTGCAGCAGCTTCGGTTTCGGCCGCAATCACGTCGCACCGGCGATCAGCCAACTGGCCCGAACCTGCCCGAAGCTCGACATCCGCCTGGACGTATTCGACCGCGTAGTTGATCTGGTGGGCGAGGGCTTCGACCTGGAAATCCTCGTCGGCGATGACCTGCCAGGCCAGCACCTGGCGCGAAAACTGGTGAGCAACCGGCGGGTGCTGTGCGCCACGCCGGACTACCTCGAGCGCCGGGGTACGCCGCAAACCCTTGACGACCTGCAAGACCACGATTGCCTGGTGCTGAAGGAGCGCAACAATGCGTTTGGCATCTGGGAGCTCACCAAGGAGGGGCAGCAGGAATCGGTGCGGGTCAGCGGCCCGCTGTCCTCCAACAGTGGCGAAATCGTCATGGAGTGGGCCTTGAGCGGCGGCGGGATTCTGTTGCGCTCGATGTGGGACGTCAAACCGATGCTTGAGCAGGGGCGGCTGGTGCAGGTGCTGGCGGATTACACCCAGAGCGCCAACGTCTGGGCGGTGTACCCGACGCGGCTCAGCGAGTCGGCCAAGTTGCGGGTCTGCGTGGAGTTTCTCGAAGAGTATTTCCGCGACTTGTCCGTCGAATGAAAAACCGGGTGGTTCAGTGAGCCACCCGGCTTTTTGTGTTCAGCCCAGCCAGGGATTTTCAGCCAGATGTCGCGCTTCAAACGCGCGAATCTGTTCGGCCCGTTGCAGCGTCGTGCCGATGGCGTCCAGCCCCAGCAGCAGTGACTGTTTGCGCAGTTCATCGATCTCGAAAGCGATCCGTGTTCCGTCCGCCAGTTCGATGGTCTGCTCGGGCAGGTTCACGCGGATATGCGCGGTCGCCGGAACGCTGATGAGGTCGGCGACCTGCTTGAGCTGCGCGGCATCGAGCTGAATCGCCAACACGCCGTTGCGCTGACAGTTGTCGTAGAAAATCCCGGCGAACGTGGTGCCGATCAGCGCCCGGATCCCGACCTGCTTCAAGCCCCAAACCGCATGCTCACGGCTGGAACCGCAGCCGAAATTCGGTCCGGTCACCAGAAACGCCGCGTCCTGCCAGGCGGGCTGATTGAGCACGAACTCGGGATTGGGCTCACCCGAGGCCAGAAAACGCAGATCGAAAAACAGCCCCCGGTCCAGTCCTTGACGATCAATGCCCTTGAGGAATTGCTTGGGCATGATCACGTCGGTGTCGATGTTGGCCGCCAGAAACGGCGCGGCGCTGCCACTGATAGTGGTGAACGGTTGCATGGCTCAAACTCCCCGCGCGAAGGCGCGCACGTCAGTCAAATGTCCGGTGATGGCGGCTGCGGCGACCATCGCCGGGCTCATCAGGTGGGTGCGCGCACCGGCACCCTGACGTCCTTCGAAGTTGCGATTGGTGCTGGAGGCGCAGCGATCACCCGGCGCGAGCACGTCGTCGTTCATCGCCAGGCACATCGAGCAGCCGGATTGGCGCCATTCGAAACCGGCGTCGCGAAAGATCTGCGCCAGCCCTTCGGCTTCCGCCTGATCGCGCACCAGCGTCGAGCCGGGTACGATCATCGCCCGCACATGGGGCGCCACTTGTTTGCCGCGCACCACACGGGCCACGTCACGCAAATCCTCGATCCGCGCATTGGTGCAGGAGCCGATGAAGGCATGGCTGATCACCACCTCGTTCAACGGTGTGCCGGGTTTCAATCCCATGTAATCAAGGGCGCGTTGCAGGCCTTGGCGCAGAATCGGATCGGGCTGGCTGGCCGGGTCCGGCACTTGGCCGCCGACCGGGGCGGCCTGATCCGGGCTGGTGCCCCAGGTGACCATCGGTTCCAGAGCCGAAACATCCAGACTGACCTCACTGTCGAACACCGCGCCATGGTCGCTGTGCAGGCCTTTCCAGCGCTCGACCGCCAGTTCCCAGAGTTCGCCTTTCGGCGCGCGCGGCTTGAGTTGCAGATAGGCGAAGACCTTGTCATCCGGCGCCATGAACGCGCCACGGGCGCCGGCCTCCACGGCCATGTTGCAGATGGTCATGCGTGCTTCGACGCTGAGGTCGCTGATCGCCGGGCCGGTGAATTCGATGGCATAACCGGTGGCCCCCGAAGCACCGATCTGCTCGATCAGCGCCATGATGATGTCTTTCGACGTGATACCCGCACCGAGCTCACCGTTGACCGTCACCCGCATGGTCTTCAGGCGTTTGTAGACCAGGGTCTGCGTCGCCAGCAGGTGCTCGATTTCCGAGGTGCCGATGCCGAAACCGAATGCACCCAGAGCGCCGTAAGTGGTGGTGTGGCTGTCACCGGCCGCCACCACCATGCCCGGCAGAATGAAACCCTGTTCCGGTGCGACGACGTGTTCGATGCCTTGGCGCTTGTCCAGCACATCGAACAGCTCGATGCCGAAGTCGCGGCAGTTTTCCTCGAAATACGACACCTGCCGCGCACCTCCGGCGTCGGGCATGGTCGCGATGCGGGTCGGCTCGGTGGGGTTCACGTGATCGACCACCGCCAGCGTCGCTGCGGGGCGCCAGACCTTGCGCCCGGCGTCGCGCAATCCGCTGAAAGCCTGTGGGCTGGTGTATTCGTTGGCGACCTGGCGGTCGATGTAAAGCAGCACATGGCCCTGATCGTCGAGGGTGCAGACCGTGTGACTGTCGATGTGTTTCTGGTACAGGGTTCTCGGGCTTTGCATGGCGTTGGCTCTTTTCTGTCAGTGCAAAAACAACGTACGGACAGAGTCATTGATCGCTGAAACAGCATCAAGAGCGCTTTGGTGAAGCCGTTGAACACGAAATGTGAGCAATGAAAAACGATGAGGCGCTACTCGGTAGCCTCGAACGCCTCGTGATATTTCACGACACCGAGTGGCAACTCCCCACCAAACGCCAACGCCTGAAAATACTCCGCCGGAATCCCCGGCAACTCCAGGCCCGCATGGGCCTTGAAGCCGAAACGCCCGTAGTAGCCCGGATCACCCAGCACCACGCAGCCGACGCCGCCAATACGCTGCAACTCCGCAAGCGAGGCTTTCATCAGCGCCGAGCCGATGCCTTGCTGCTGGCGGGTCGGGGACACGGAGATCGGGCCGAGGCCGTACCAGCCTTGAGCGCCGGAGGAAATTGTCACCGGTGAAATGGCCACATGGCCAACCACCGTGTCGTTCTCGACGGCCACCAGCGAAACGCTGAGCTGGCCGGCGCTGCGCAGCGCGTTGACGATGAATTGTTCGGTGTGGCTGGAGTGTTCTTCGTGCTGGAACGCCGCTTCGGTCAATTTTGCGATGGCGTCGATGTCTTCGGGTTGTTCGTTGCGGATTGTGATGTTTGTATTCATGCGTTCTCGGGTATCCCGGTCGATCAGGGTCCGAAGGGTTTCGAACAGCGGATCGGCGTTGGTGTATTGCTTGCCGTAGGCCAGGTTGAAGCCATAGTCGAAGTCTGGCGGATTCTGTCCTTGAGTGTGTTGTAAAAGTGTTTCCAGCTTGTCCAGTGCCTTTACCGCTTTGGCTTCGGGGGAGCCGGCGTTTTCGTAGTCGTCCCAGAGCGCGAGGATTTCGCTTCTCAGCGCGTCGTCCAGAGAACGGGTGAGCAGCAGCAAGTCGTTGCGCTCCTGTTCGCCCTTGTCGGGACAACCGGCTTGATCGACCGCCGGAATGTCACCGTTGATGGCCTCGCCGAGGTCGTGGATGACGCACATCTTCAGGACTTTCAGCACATCGAGCCCGGCCAGGTCGTCGGCGAACACGATCGCCATCAGGCACAGGCGCCAGCTGTGTTCGGCGGTGCTTTCGCTGCGCCCCGAGGACGTGTGCGCGCTTCTGAGGACGTCCTTGAGCCGTTCCGCTTCGCGCAGGAATTCGAGGCGTCCCTTGATTTTTTCGAGGCTCATACAGTGGCCGGAGTAAAGAGAGCAGGGCTCAAAGCCTAGGCCCGGCCTCGATCATCGTCCACGCATAAAATATGCGGCGGATGGCCTATAGCGTTTCCACCAGTCGTGCGGCGGTGCCGTCGGAGAGGGCGATCCGCGTCCAGCGGCAGAGGCCTGGCTGGATCGGCACGAGGGCGGAGTCATTGCTGCCCGTCAGGAATTCCAGTGCCGGCGGCGCCTGGACTTCACGCCAGCCGCTGTCATCCAGCAAGGATTCCTTGTGCTGGATTTCCGCGGTCGCAAAGCGCCACAGCGATTGCCCCAGCAGATCACTCAGCGGGCTGGCGAACTGCGCAGCCCGGGCCGGGGAGCAGGCCAGCAGGCGATGGGTCAGGTCGCAGACGAGGTGAACCGGGCGTGCGCTGTCTGTTACCAGTCGTGCGAGGGCCTGATCGGCGGCGCTGTCGAGGCGCGCCGCGAGTAACCGTTCGAGCTGAAGATGCGCGTCTGCATCCATCGCGAGCACACCGCTTTCCCAACGGGAAATCGTCGACTGGGTCACCTTGAACAACTCGGCGGCATGGCTCTGCTTGACGCGGTGCAGCACGCGCCAGCGGCGCAGGGCGATGCCGGGCAGGCTGGGCTTCAACAAGGTGTCGGACATGGCGATGGATCGCAAAAGGAATGCGGGCGGACAGTCTGAAGACTGTCCGCCCGCGCTGCAAATCGACGCGACATCAGGTCACTCCGGCACTTTGGCAATCACCTTGATCTCGAACTGAAAGCCATACAGCCACGTCACGCCGACCGCCGTAATCGTCGGATGCGGCGCCTCGCCCCAGAACTCCGGCACCACTTCCCAGATGGTTTCGAAGGTCGATTGCGGGTCGACCATGAACACGGTCACGTCCACCACGTCATCGAAACTGCCGCCGGCCGCGCCGAGAATCGCGTTGAGGTTGGTGAAGGCCCGGCGCACCTGTTGCTTGAGATCCGGCTCGGGCGAGCCGTCCTCAAGGCTGCCGACTTGCCCGGAGACAAACAGAAAACCGTTGGAACGAACGGCCGGCGAATAGCGATTGCGCTCGTAGAGGGCATGACGTCCGGGCGGGAAAATCACGTCGCGTTTTGGCTGGTTGTTGGTCATGGGGTGTCTCCTTCAATGGGCTGAAAACCTGCGATGGAGCAACTCTAGGGGCTTGCGCCGACACGATAAACGCGCAACCTTGGCGTTCACTGTTTGGGATAGCCAAACAATCGAGCCGCCATTAGAGGTTGGATATGGACCGTTTCGACGCGATGCAGGCCTTCGCCCGGGTGGTGGAGGCGGGCAGTTTCACCAAAGCCGCTGAGACCCTGCACATGAGCAAGACCACCGTGACCCATCTGGTGCAGCAACTGGAGGCGCGCCTGCGGGTCAAGTTGCTCAACCGCACCACGCGCAAGGTCAACGCCACGGCGGACGGCGCGGCCTACTACGAGCGGGTGATCAGGTTGCTGGCGGACATGGACGATGCCGAGACCAGCCTTCCCGGCGCGGCGGCCCAGCCCAAGGGGCGCTTGCGGGTTGATGTACCGAGCCCCCTGGCCAACCTGATTCTGGTGCCGGCGCTGCCCGAGTTTTGCGCGCGGTATCCGGAAATCCAGATCGACATGGGCGTCAGTGACCGGATCGTCGACATCATTGATGAAAACGTCGACTGCGTGGTGCGTGGGGGCGAGCTGCGGGATCAGTCGCTGATGGCCCGGAAGGTGGCGGATCTTCAACTGGGCGTATATGCCGCGCCGGGTTATCTGGCCCGGGCCGGCATCCCGGCGCATCCCCGGGACTTGGAGGACAGCCATCACCGGGTGGTCGGTTTCCTCTGGGCGCGCACCGGCAAACCGGTGCCTTACGCCTTGCACAACGAACACGAAGACTTGCAGATCAAGGGCCGCCACGTGCTGGCGGTGGATGACGGCAATGCTTACCTGTCGGCGGGCCTCGCGGGGCTGGGCGTGTTGTGGTTGCCCAAGTACATGTCCAAAGCACACGAGGCCAGCGGTGATCTGGTGCCGCTGTTCGAAGACTGGCGCCTGGATCCGATGCCGCTCTACGTCGCGTACCCGCCCAACCGTCACATCAGCCGCAAACTGCGGGTGTTTATCGACTGGATCGCCGAGGTGATGGCCCGCCACGCCCCGGTCATGGATCGCCCAGGTTCGCCAGCAACCACTCGGTAAAACTGCGGGCCATCGGATCGCTTTCGCTGTCGCGGTGGGTCAGCAGCGCCCAGTTCGGGCCGCGAATGGTGTCGTCCACCAAGGGCTGCAACAGCCCGTCGGCCCGGGCCTTGCGGCTGAGCAACTGGCTGACCAGCGCGATGCCGAGCCCGCTGCACGCGGCGTCCAGCAACAGGCCGGGATCGGAGAAGTTCAGGCCTTGATCCTGCTGGCCGACGTCGATCCCGGATTCCACCGCCCAATGGCTCCAGTCCATTTCCCGCTCGCCGTGCAGCGTTGTCCGCTGCGCGCCCGGCACGCTCAGCAGGCTCGGGTGACACGCCGGATACAGGCGGTCGGCATGCAGCACCTTGAAGCTGCATTCGGCCTGGGAACTGATGTCGTCGCGTACCGCCAGATCGATGGTCTGGGTCGCCATGTCCGGCACTTCATCGGTGCTGAAAATCCATAGATCGACATTCGGGTGCTGACGGCGGAAATCGCCCAGACGCGGCAGCAGCCAGTGCCGGGCAAACGCCGGCGTGGTGTTGAGCACCAGTTGATTGGGCTTCTGGTACTGACCCAGCCGCCGGATGCCCACCGACAGTTGCTGCAGCATCGCCTGAGTCGTGCTGAGCAGATCGTGGCCGGCGTCGGTCAGGGCGACGCTGCGCCCGCTGCGGAAAAACAGCGGCTGCTCCAGGTACGCCTCAAGGCTGCGGATCTGCTGGCTGATGGCCGATTGCGTGAGGCTCAGCTCTTCGGCAGCCTTGTGAAAACTGCCCAATCTTGCAGCGGCTTCGAAGCCGCGCAACGAGCTGAGGGGTGGCCAGTGTTTCAGCATGATCGATAAGTTCCTCTAATCAGTTTTCCGCTAAATCCATCGTTTGTTTGCCCTTCAGGCCGCCATTAGCATGCACGTCAACGCCGCCAAGGCTGTTTTCATTGAACACAATGGCTTAACTCAAAGGGCTTTTTACCATGCAGCAGAACAAAAACAACAACAGCGGTTGGATGATGCCGGCAGAGTGGGTAACGCACGCCGCGACCTGGATGGTCTGGCCACACAACAAAGCCCTGTGGGAGTCGGGCTGGCGCGTGACCTTGCCGTTGGTGCAGGAAGATTTCGCCCGCGTCGCCAATGCCATCGCCCGGTTCGAACCGGTGAAAATGGTCGTCGATCCGTCGGCCATCGCCAGCGCCAAGGCCTTGTGCGGGCCGAACATCGAACTGATTCCGCTGGCGGTCAACGACAGCTGGTGCCGCGACTCCGGCCCAAGCTTCGTCGTCCACCCGGAGCAAGGTCTGGCCGGTGTGAGCTGGCGCTTCAACGCCTGGGGCGGCAAGTCGGCCCATGACCTGGACGAAAGCCTGGCCCGTCGCGTACTCAATCATTTGGGCGGCGAGTGCTTCGGCACGGCGCTGAGCAACGAGGGCGGTGCGATCCATGTGGACGGCGAGGGCACCTTGATCACCACCGAATCGGTGCTGCTCAACCCCAACCGCAACCCCGGCGTGAGCAAGGCCGAGATGGAAGAAATCTTCAGCCGCCTGCTCGGCGTGAAGAAAACCATCTGGCTGCCGGGGGATCCGGATTACGTCACCGGTGACATGACCGACGGCCACGTCGATGGCGTCTGCGCCTTCGCCCGTCCCGGCGTGTTGCTGGTGGATGCCACTCACGATCGCAGCTCGGTTTACGCCGAAGTGGTGCGGGAAAATCGCCGTGCACTGGAATTGGCCACCGACGCTCAGGGCCGCAAGTTCGAGCTGATCGAGCTGTACGAAGCCACCGACGCCGTGGACACCGAAGCCGAAGTGTTCTGCGCTTCGTACACCAATTTCTACATCGCCAACGGCGCGATCATCATGCCGGCGTACGGCATCGAGGCCGACCATGTCGCGGCAGAAACCCTGGCCAAGGCGTTCCCGGGCCGTGAAGTGGTGCCGGTGCAGATCAATCACCTGGCCCATGGCGGTGGCGGTGTGCATTGCATCACCCAACAGCAGCCAGCCTGGCCGGTGGAGGGTTGATCGATGACGATGCTCAAAGTCGCCACCACCCAGATGCCGTGCACCTGGGATCTTAAAAGCAACCTCGACCGCGCCGAGCAACTGGTGCGTGAAGCGGCGGCGCAGGGCGCGCAGGTGATCCTGTTGCAGGAGTTGTTCGCCACGCCGTATTTCTGCATCGAGCAGAGCCACCACCATATGGCGCTGGCCGAGGAGTATCGCGACAGTCAGGTGCTGTCGCGCTTCGCCGCGCTGGCCCGGGAACTCGGCGTGGTGCTGCCGCTGAGCTGGTACGAGAAGGCCGGCAATGCCTACTTCAATTCCCTGAGCGTGGCGGATGCCGACGGGCGTTTGCTGGGTGTTTATCGCAAGACCCACATCCCCAACGCCATCGGCTATCAGGAGAAGGAATATTTCAGTCCCGGCGACACCGGTTTCAAAGTCTGGGACACCGCGTTCGGCCGTCTCGGCGTGGGCATCTGCTGGGATCAGTGGTTCCCGGAAACCGCCCGCTGTCTGGCGTTGATGGGCGCTGAGGTGCTGCTGTATCCGACCGCCATTGGCTCGGAACCGGGCTGCGCGGATCTGGATTCGCGGGATCACTGGCAGATGACCATGCGCGGCCACGCGGCTGCCAACCTGCTGCCGGTGATCGCCTCCAACCGTGTTGGCCGCGAAGTGGCGGGCACCGATGCGGCGCTGCAAATGAATTTCTACGGCTCGTCGTTCATCTGCAACCACAAGGGAAAAATGCTCGCCGAAGCCGACCGCGCCAGCACCGGCGTGCTGGTGCAAAGCCTGGATCTTTCGGCCATGCGTGAAGAGCGCCTGAGCTGGGGCATCTACCGCGACCGGCGCCCGGAAATGTACGGCGCCTTGTTGAGCCAGGACGGCCGTCACCTTCACGCCCGCTGGAATCCTCAAGGAGTCTGATATGCATACCTCACACAAGTGGTTGCTGGGCGCTCTGGGTCTGGCGCTGGCCGGTTTGATGCCGGCCGTACACGCCGAAGACAAGACCCTGCGGCTGTACAACTGGGCGGACTATTTCGCCGAAGACACCTTGAGCAAGTTCACCGCCGAAACCGGGATCAAGGTGATCTACGACGTGATGGATGGCAGCGAAACCCTGGAAGCCAAGATGCTCTCCGGGGGCAGTGGCTACGACCTGATCTTCCCCGGCGACACTGTGGCCGAACGGCTGATGCGCGCCGGCAGCCTGTTGCCGCTGGATCCCTCGAAAGTCACGGCGATGAACGACATCGAACCGGGCCTGCAAAAACTGCGCAGCCATTACGAGCATTCGAACAAGGCCACGGTGCCGTACACCTGGGGCACCATCGGCCTGACCTACAACGCCGAGCAGATCAAACAGCGCATGGCCGATGCGCCGGTCAACAGCCTCGACATGCTGTTCAAGCCGGAACTGGCGGCGAAATTCGCCGATTGCGGGATTTCGATGATCGATTCACCGGACGAAGTGCTGGCCGTGGTGCTCAATTACCTGGGCCGTGATCCGCGCAGCGCCAAGCCTGCGGACCTGGCAGCGGCCAGTGATCTGCTGATGAAGCTGCGGCCGTACATCCGCAAGTTCCAGTCGCAACCGGTGACCGATCTGGTCAACGGCAACCTGTGCCTGTCCCTCGGTTACAGCGGCGATATGACCCAGGCCCAGCGCACCTCGGACAGCGCCGGCAAGAAGACTCGCTTCCAGTACCGCGTACCCCGAGAGGGCACCACGGTGTGGATGGACACCATGGCCATTCCGGTCGATGCCAAGCATCCGGAATACGCCTACGCGTTCATCAACTTCGTGATGCGCCCGGAGAACATGGCCGCGATCAGCAATTTCACCGGTTACCCGACCTCCAACGCCAAGGCCCGGCCAAACGTGGACGAGGCGATGCGCAACAACCCGGACATCTACCTCGACGAAGCGACCTATGCTCGTCTGATACCGGGCAAGGATATTCCCCAGGCCGACATGCGTGCCCGCATGCGCACCTGGACCAAGTTCAAGACCGCCACTGCAAAGTGATTTTTCCGGGCCGCTCCGGCGGCCCCCTTACACATCAGGAACGTACACATGCCCACTCGTCGCGAGTTCATCAAACAGGTTTCAGTCGTCGCCGGCGTCGGCGCTGCCGTCATGGGCCTCGGCCTGTCCCCGGCGCGGGTGCTGGCGGCCAGCGAAGGTCGCTGGTTCATGCCCGACGAGGGCGACAAACACGAACGCGCCTACATGGCCTTCGGTGCGCAGGACGCGATCTGGGAAGATTTCACCGAAGACGTCCAGGAAGCCCTGGGCCGCATCGCCCGCGCCATCTCCCGTTACGAACCGCTGACCATCTACTGCCGTAGCAGCGAACGCAGCCTGGCCGAAGAGATTTGCGGCACGTCCAACATCACCTACCAGATCGCCAATCTCGACGACATCTGGATGCGCGACATCAGCGCCAACTTCGTCATCGATGACAAAAGTGGTCTCGGCGCGGTGGACTTCAACTTCAGTGGCTGGGGCAACAAGCAGCAGCACTCCAAAGACGCGAAAATCGCCCAACGAGTGGCGCAAGACGCACAAGCGACCTACATCCGCAGCGAACTGGTGGGCGAGGGCGGCGGTATCGAAGTCGATGGCCACGGCACCGGGATCATGACCGAAAGCTGCTGGGTCAACGCCAACCGCAACCCCGGCTGGAGCAAGGCCGACGTCGAGGCGGAACTGAAGGCACGCCTGGGTCTGCGCAAGATCATCTGGCTGCCGGGCATCAAGGACAAGGACATCACCGATGCCCACGTCGATTTCTACGCGCGCTTCGTCAAGCCCGGCGTAGTGATCGCCAACCTCGACACCGACCCGAAATCCTACGACAACAAGGTCACGCTGGCGCACCTGGAGATCCTGAAAAAGGCCACCGACGCCGACGGTCGTCCGTTGCAGATCCACACCGTGTCGCCACCGCTGAAGCCGCGCAAGACCAAATTCAACAAGAACAATGACGACTTCGCGGCCGGTTACATCAACTACTTCGTCATCAACGGCGCGGTCATCGCCCCGGAATTTGGCGACAAGGACGCCGACAAGAAGGCCTTCGACCTGCTGAAACAGCTCTACCCAAACCGCGATGTGGTGCAGATCAACATCGACGCCATCGCCGCCGGTGGTGGCGGGATTCACTGCGTGACCAGTCACCAGCCGGCGTGAGGCCGTTCCTCAGCGAAACCGTTGGGGAAGCGCTTCGGCAAAGGGATAGAAGTCAAACCAGGGTCTGGCTTCGTCGATCACCTGGCTGAAAGACGGGCGCTGCACCAGCCGCTCGAAATAAGCGCTGAGGCGAGGGCGGTCGGCGCCAAATGGCACCAGTGTGCTGGCGTAAAACAGCGCCGGGCTGGCGGAGCAATCGGCCATGCTGTAGTCCGGGCTGGCGATCCACGGGTGGGTCGCCAACTGGTTTTCCAGTATGTCGTAGGCGGTGTTCAGCAACGTGCGCTGGCTGCTCAGGTCGGCGTTTCTGCTGTGGATACGGTCGGCGACGATCTGCGACATCGGCGTCATCACGTAGTTGTCGAAGAAACGGTCCCAGAGTCGAACCTGCAGCGCTGTGTCCCAATCGTCGGGGATCAAGCGGCCCGCTCCAGCGTGATAGCGGTCCACGTATTCGATGATCACGCTCGACTCCGGCACATTGCGCTGGCGGGCGCGGTCTTGCAGTACCGGAAATTTGACCAATGGCCACAGCGCCTGCAACTCGGCCCGTTCGGCTTCGCTGGACAGGTCGATCAGGCGTTTTTCGAAGGCGACACCGTGTTCGTACAGGGCAATCAGGGCTTTGTGGCAGTAGGATGACAACGGATGGTAATAGAGGGTCAAGTCCATGGTTCAACGCCTCGCGGTGATAGTGAAAAACACTACACAGGTATAGCCTGCCTGCGCACGGCCACGCATTTGATTTCCACCAGCAGCCCCGGATGGGCCAGTTCGCTGACGCCGACGCAGGTCCAGGCGCAGAAGCCTTTGGGGAACACGCGGTTCTTCACTTCACGAAACACCGGCATGTGCTGGCTCATGTCGACGTGATAGGTGGTCATCTCCACCACGTCTTCGAAGGTGCAACCGCCGGCCCTCAGCACTTCGTCGAGGTTTTCCCAGGCACGGATGAATTGCTGCTCGGGGTCTTCGATGACTTTCAAATCTGCTGTCCTGCCCACCTGGCCGGCACAGTAAAGCGTGTCGCCGACCAGAACCGCCGGAGCGTAACCGGCGCGTTCGACGATGGGTTTCATGGATTCGGGGATGATGATTTTGCGATCAGGCATGGTGTTTCCTTCAGCGTTGCATTTCAGCGGCCGTGGGCATTCGCCGCCAACTGTTCGGTATCCACCCGCACAAACACCGAATCACCCACCGCCGTCAGCACATCCCCGGCGTAGACCTCGCAGATCACCCGGCTCTTGCGCCCGACTTCGCCTTCGACTTTTGCCTTCAACGTCAGCGGCACGCCCATGGGCGTCGGCTTGATGAACTTGATGCCGAGGTTGCCGGTGACGCAGTTGATACGCGGCAGGCTTTCGGCTTCACGGCCTTCGGCGCGGTAGTGGTAAGCCATCGCCGTCCAGTTGGAGTGGCAGTCCACCAGCATCGCGATCAAACCGCCGTAGACCAGCTCCGGCCAGCCGCAGTATTTGGCCTCGGGCACATGCTCGGCCATGACGTGCACGCCGTCCTCGTGCCAGAAACTCTTTATGTGCAAGCCGTGCGGGTTGCTGCTGCCGCAGCCGAAGCAGACGCCGTCGGGGGCGGCGGTGTCTTGCAGGGAGGTGTCGAGAGGGGACATGCCGGGGTCATCCTTAAACTGTTAGCCGAACCGGGCGGATTCTAACCCCGAATCAAGGACAAGGCGTTGCCCCGAGTGACGCCGTCTGCTGATAAGTCGATCCCGGCCTGATGCTAGTTACGCTGCGCCAGGTTGCGTTGAAACTCTTCGAAGCTGCAGGGCAGCGTCGTGGCTTTGCGTTTTTTCGACTGGTCGTGCTCGTCGGGCAATTGATCGCTCAACTCCCAGACCTCAAGCATCTTCGCGTACTCGAAGGCGTGGCGCGGACTGCTCTGAATCCATTGCTGGAAAGCCTGGCGTTCGTCAGGTGTGCAGGATTCGTCTTGCAGGCGCAGGCACCAGTGCGCCGCCTGATTGAGGATTTCATCGTCGGCGTCTTGAGGGCTTTGGAGGTTCATTGACTGCTTCCAGGATGGCCGGAGAGGGCACTTTACCCTGCCTCTTGCAAAAAAAACGTCAAAGTTCGGCAGGGATTTAGCCTGCCTGACGGACAGAATGCGCGCCCGCCGGACAGATCGCGCCGCCATTTCCGCTTTTCGAAGTTTTGCCATATTCAGTCACATTTCGTTGTAGATAGTGGGCAGCCCAACCGGTTTCCAATGAGGCTGCATCGTGTTTCCACGTCTTCTGTGTTCGCTGTCCGTGTTGAGTCTGTCCATTGCCGCCGCCCACGCGGCCGACCTTGATACCCCGCGCCTGCAGGGCATCGACAACTTCCGCGATGTCGCCGGCATCACCACGGCCTACTCCACGACCCATGACGGCACGATGCGCGCCGGTGTGTTCTACCGATCCAACGCGCTGACGCCGACGGCGTCGGATCTCGCGACCCTCAACGGTCTGGGGATCAAGGCGGTTTTTGACCTGCGCACCCCCAGCGAAATCGCGGCCACGCCGGACACCATGATCAGCGGCGCGACCTACCAGAACATCGACATCATCGGCGCCACCACCTCGGGCGCTAACATCACCACGGTCTCGTTCAAGAGCGCGGCCGATGCGATTGCGATGATGCAGGAGACCAACCGCGCCTTTGTCAGCGACGCCGGCATGCGCGGTCAGCTGGGCGTGCTGTTCAACGAACTGGCCGGCGTCGACGGCGCCGCGCTGTTCCATTGCACCGCCGGCAAGGACCGCACCGGCTGGACCGCCGCCGTGCTGCAAAGTATTGCCGGGGTCGACAACGCGACGATCATGAGCAATTACCTGGCGACCAACGACTACACCGCCGCCCGTGTGGCCAAGACGTTGGCGATGATGCCGCCGAGCATGGCCGCGGTTTACGCGCCGCTGCTGGGTGTGGAGGCGAGTTACCTGCAAGCGGGCCTGGACCAGGTGACCGCGCAATACGGCAGCATGGACAACTACCTCAAACAGGGCCTGGGTCTGTCCCAGGAAACCATTTACGTGTTGCGCGGCAAAATGGTCGAGTACAACAGCCTGCCGGGTCAGGCCGGGCTGATCGGCAACGCCGCTGCTGGCGCGCAACTGTTGCAGGAGTTGCAGAACAGCAAGCTGTCGGGCACCTACAGCGCCTACAACTACTACCTGCAATCGGCCATCGACGCCGGCACTCTTGGCGGCGTCGAGTCTACGGTTGGCGGTCAGGTGCACGCCGATGCGGCCAGTTACCTGCTGCGGCAGAACGCAATGATCGAACAGGCCGCCGCGCCATTCGCCAGCGGCACCGACCTCAAGGTCGGCCAATACCGTTTGTGGAGCACCGCGCTTGCCGGTTACCTCGGCACCGACGGTTCGGCCCATGCGCAAAGCAGCAACGAACACAGCCAGGGCCTGATGGTCGGCGTTACCCAGCGCTTCTCCGAGCAACTCAGCGCGCGGGGCGGGATCGGTTACAGCAAAGGCACCGTCGGCGGGGCGGGGGGCGAGGCTGATACCAACTTCACCTTCCTCAATCTGGGTGCCCGTTATGGCTTCACCAGCCTGGAGCGTGGCCTGTTTGCCGATGCCAGCCTCAGCGCCGGTTACGTCGATTACGACAGCAAGCGCGACCTCGGTGGCGGCCTCGGTTCGGCGAAGGGCGACACCCACGGCAATCTCAGTGGTGCCACGCTGGCGCTGGGTTATCGCCTGCCAATGAACGATATGGTTCTGGAGCCGAGCTTCGGCGTGCGGGTCAGTCGTCTGGACCTGTCGGGCTTCCAGGAAAAGGGCAGCGAACTGGCCCTCGATGTCGACGACATCCAGCAAACCCGCCGCAGTGCGGTGGCCAATCTTGACGTCTCGTTTGCTCCGATGCCGATGGGCGCGTGGCAACTGGTGCCGGGTGTGCGGGTCGGCTACGAGCGTGTGCTCGGCGATCATCAGGTCGACAGCGAAGGCCATCTGCTGGGGCTGGATATCGAACAGCGCGCGGCGTTCGACAACCGCGATCAGTTCAGCGGCGGCGTCAACCTGATGGCCAACCTCGGTGCCTTGAGCCTGGGTGCCGAAGTCGGTGCCAGCGGTGGCGGCGACAGCCACGGTTTCAGCGGCGGGCTCAAGGCCAGTTATCAGTTCTGATCAACCAAAGGTGAAGAAAAAGGACTGCCTCAGCGCAGTCCTTTTCGCATTTCTGCGGGGCTCACGCCGTAAGCGTCCTGGAAGTACTGGCAGAACCGGCCGACGTTGCTGAATCCGTATTGCAGGGCCACGTCGGTCACCGATGACGATGGGCCTCGCTTCAACGCTTCGCAGGCACGCTCCAGCCTGACCTGGCGCTGATACGCGACGATCGATGTGCCGACGAACCGCCGGAAGCCTTCCTGCAAGGCCCGCAGGCTGACGTTCACCAGCCCCGCCAGATCCGTCCCGCTGACCAGTTGCTCGGGATGCGCCTGAATGTATTCGATGGCCTGTTTAACATGTCGAGGTGCGATCTGCGCCTCAGGCCGGCGCAAGGCTTCGCTGAAATTGTGCGGCCAGGCTTCCAGCACCGCGTCCACCAGCATCTCCCGCAGCCGCGATGGCATCAGCGAACCGGCGTTCAACAACAGGTCGAATTCTGTGCCGGTGGCCAGATCGATCAATGCGCGAATGCCCTGAAACGCCGGGCTGTTCAGATCCACCCTCGGCTCGAAATGCAGCTTGTGCACGATCGGTCGGCCCAGCAGTGACGACAGGCGTTCGGTGAGCGCCGCGCGGCTGATCGACATGCCGTGCTGGGCGTGATTGTCGACGAAGCGCATCGAGCGCAGATCCGCCTTGTCGATGGCCAGTCCGATGTGCGGCATGCCGAGCGATTCGGTCGAGTCGTTGAAAATGATCTTGCCGGCGGTGGGGATCACGAAGGTGATTTCATCGTAGGGCTCGGGGAACGCCACGGTGAAATCACCCCGGTAATGCATGCGGCGGAAACTGACCCCGTCGTGCCGCCCGTAGACACCGCCGATGATGATGTCCTTGGGCGGCGGCGGTGTATCGCCATAACGATTGCCGAACATGCGGGAAAACAAAGCGCCGAAGTCATCGCAGGACATGTCGGCGGATCTGAGAATGATGGTCTGGCGCGTCGGGCTTGAGTACACCGGGAAGGTCACCTTGGCAGTCGGGGCAAAGAGGCGCGAGGACGTTAGCAACCGAGAATGACAGCGACATGACACAAACGGATTACGCCGCTTGCCAATGCGCCTTCAGGAAATCGATGAACACCTTGACCTTGCGCGTATTGCGCCGATGGGCCTGATACAGCACATAGATCCACGGGCCGAAAGCGCTGGGTTCACGCCAGTATTCGGGCATCAACTCCACCAGTTCGCCCCGGGCGAGATACGGCGCGGCGCTCCACTGCGGGAGGAATTGCAGGCCCTGGCCGTCGAGCAGGCAGGCCAGCAGGAAATCGTAATTGTCACTGGCGATGCGCGGGGTCGGCTGGGTCATGCGCAGGCGTCGCTCGCCCTGTTTGACCCACCAGAAATGCCGGTTGAGCAGCGGGTGACGAAAGATCAGCCAGTCGTGCTGGTGATAGTTGTCCAGCGACACATCGCTGCCCTTGCGCGCCAGATAGGCCGGGCTGGCGCAGAGCTGCACGCGGTTTTCCACCAGCGGCTGGGCGATGACTCCCGGCAGATCGATCGGCCCGTCACGCAGCGCCAGGTCGTAGCTGCCATCGACCGGGTCGTCGTAGTTGTCGCTCAGATCCACTTCCAGATTCACCTGCGGGTGCTCGTTCAGAAAGCGGCAACACACCTGATTGAGAAAGGCCGGGGCGAAGGAGGGCGGGGCGATGATGCGCAATTCGCCGCGCAATTCGTGCTTGAGCTGTTCGACACCTTCGCTGGCCAGTTGCAGTTGCAACAGTGCCTGACGCGCGCCTTCCAGATAGATCCGCCCGGCCTCGGTCAGCGCCATGCGCCGGGTCGTGCGGTCGAACAAGCGGCTGCCGAGTTCTTCTTCCAGTTGCGCCACGGCTTTGGTCAGGGCCGACGGCGTGTTGCCGAGCACCTCGGCGGCACGGCTGAAATTACCGTGCTCGGCGGTGGCGACGAACATGGTCAGGGCGCTCATTTTGTCCATTGATCTATTCCTGATGGGCACAGAAGTTGTGCGTGAGACGGCATTCAGTTATCCGGCGGGCTTGGCTAATCTGGCCTCAGCCTAACAAAAATAACGAGAATGCTCATGAAGCAGCTTCTGACCCTGATGGTGTCGTCCGCACTGGCCTGTGCCTCGCTGGAAAGTCTGGCGGCCACCGACCTGATCCTGCACAACGCGAAAATCTACACCGCCGAACCCGGCCAGCCGTTGCAGCAGGCCATCGCCATCGAGGGCGACAAAGTGGTGGCGGTCGGCTCGGATGCGCAGGTGCTGCGCCTGAAGACTGCCGATACCCGGCTGATCGACCTGGGCGGCAAAGTGGTGATGCCCGGTTTCATCGACTCTCACTCCCACACCCTCAAGGGTGGTTTGCAGATGCTGCAGGCCAATCTCGACGGGCAGATGCTGCCGCTCGATGAACTGGAATCGCGCTTGCGCCAATGGCGCGAGGACGGCAAGGCCCGGCGCGGCGAATTCCTCAGCGTCGGCGGATTGCCCTCGACTTACTGGAACCAGACCGACGCGCTGGAGCAGCGTTTCAATCAGGGCGAGTGGGCCGATCAGCCGTTGTTGCTGCTGGGTTGGGACCTGCACACCGGCTGGGCCAATCAGGCGATGCTCAAACGCGCCGGCATCGATGCGGCGCGCATCCAGGCGCTCAAACCCGAAGAGAAAGACACCCTCGGTCATCACCCGGACGGGCAGCCGAATGGTTTTATGGTGGACGCCGGGCTCTATCCCGTTCAGGCCCTGTTGCCGCCGCCGAGCGATGAAGCGCTGCTGGCGGGCGGTCGCGCCGCGCTGGATTACTACAAGAGTCTGGGCATCACCGGGTGGATGGACCCGCTGGCCAACGAACTGCCCGGGGCCGACGTGAAAAACGACTCGCTGGGTGTGCTGCCGACGTACAAGACGCTTTCGGAAAACGGCGAACTCACCGCCCACGTCGCTGCGTTGCTGATGGCGGATTCGAAGGCCACCCCAGCGGATCTCGATGAACTGGACAAGGTCCGCCGGCAGTTCCTCGGCGTGCACAACCTGACGCTGCCGGGGATCAAGGTGTTCGCCGACGGCGTGGCCGAATCGCCCGCGCAGAGTGCGGCGATGCTGGAACCGTACAAGAACTCGAAAAAGTCCGGCGAGCTGCTGATCGATCCGGCGCACTTTGGCGAACTGGTCAGCGCCGCCGACGCCCGTGGCTGGCTGGTGCACATCCACGCCATCGGCGACCGCGCGGTGCGCGAATCACTCAATGGCATCGAGCAGGCGCGCAAGGATCGCCAGAGCGGCATCGCCCATTCCATCACTCACCTGCAAATGGTCAACCCGAAAGAATTCGCCCGGTTCAAGGCACTGAATGTCATTGCCTCGATGCAGATGTACTGGGCCAGCGCCGATGAATCGAGCATGGATCTGGTCAAGCCCTACGTCAGCGCCATGGCCTTCATGTACACCTATCCGGCGCGCTCGCTGCTCAAGCAGGGCGCCACCATCGCCGGCGCCAGCGACTGGCCGATCACCACGCCGGAACCGTGGAAAGCCATTTACCAGGCCGTCAGCCGCAAGGGCCCGAAAGGCGTGCTCAACGCCGCCGAAGACATCGATCGCCAGGTCATGTTCCAGGCCTACACCCTCAATGCCGCCAAGGTCCTGCGCCTGGAAGACAGCATCGGCTCGCTCAAGCCCGGCAAGCAGGCCGACCTGATCGTGCTCGACCGCGATGTGTTCACGGTCGCCCCGGAAGCCCTGCGCGACACCCAGGTGCTCAACACCTTCTTCGCCGGCCGCGAAATCTATCGCCGCCAGCCGTAAGCCGCACTCCGATTACAACGCCAAAAAAAGGAAAACCTTTCGTGAACCTTCATTGCTTCGTCACCGACACCCGTAACCCGCAAACCCGTGGGCACCAGATCGGTGATGCCTTCAGCGCGCAGATTCGCCAGACCGTTGCGCTGTACCTCGACTTCTTTAATCAGCTCGATATCCCGCCACAGCAAGTGCGCGCCATCGGTGAAGCCAGCCTGAAAGCCCTGGAAAACTGGAGCCCGGCACTGGCCGAGGAAATCGTCGCCATGGCCGAAGGCGCGGATCTGCCGCTGTGGCAACTCGCGGCCCTCAACGCCCGCACCGAAATCCTCGCGGTGATGCCCTCGAATGAAGGCGAATGCTCGACCGCCGTGTTCGCGCCCCATGGCCCGCAGGCGCCGAAAACCATCCAGACCTGGGACTGGCACGACACGCTGGTGCCCAACGGCCTGATCCTGCAACTGACCACCGACGCCGGGATGACCGTCAAGCTGTTCACCGAATTCGGCATGCTCGGCAAGATCGGCGTCAACAGCGCAGGCCTCGGGCTGCACTTCAACATCCTTCACCATGCCAGCGACAACGGCAGCGGCGGGGTGCCGGTGCATGCGATTGCGCGGCGGATTCTGGAGCAGGCGCGCAGTGTCGATGAGGCCATCGAACTGGCGCGTTCGGCACGGGTCAGTGCGTCCACGGTGCTGACGGTGTTCGCTCGCGAAGACTCGAAAGTCCGCGCCTGCAGCATCGAGATGTCGCCTGCCGCCACCGCCGTGGTGCTGCCGGACGCCGAAGGCTGGATCACCCACACCAACCACTTCCTCGACCCAAACCTGAGCGCTGGCGAACGCACACCGGACGCCTCGACCACCTACGCGCGCATCGATCACGTCAACGCCTTGCTGAACGGCATGACCGAAGGCGACCTCGTGCGCCGGGCCGATGCCATGTGCGGCGCGGCCGGCGAAGAGGCGCCGATCTGCTTCCATCCCGACCTGAGCATGCCGGCCACCGAGCGCTGGGAAACCTTGCTGACCATCGGCATCGACACTGAACAATGCGTGCTCGAATTCGCCGCCGGCAACCCGAAACAGCTGGCCCGCAACGGTTACCAGCGCTTCTGAAACCCTTGCAGCAACGCCCCGAAAAACAACAACAAGAGGAGCACCCCCACATGGCCAGTCACCCTGCACGCACGGCGGGTTCACCGTCGGCGCTGAGAACCTTCTTCGTCTCCGGCATGGGCACCGCCCTGGAGTTTTATGACTTCGTGATATACGGAACCGCCGCCGCGCTGGTGTTTCCCAAGGTGTTTTTTCCGCAGATGGATTCGCTCACCGCGACGCTTGTAGCCTTTGGCGCGTTCGGCGCGGGGTTCTTCGCCCGACCGTTGGGCGGCATGGTGTTCGGGCACTACGGCGACAAACTCGGCCGGCAGAAAATGCTCGTTATCACGCTGTTGTTGATGGGCCTCAGCACCTTCCTGATCGGTTGCTTGCCGGGCTACGCAACAATCGGCGCAGGCGCGCCGGCGTTACTGGTGCTGTTGCGGCTGGTACAGGGATTTGCCGCCGGGGGCGAGTGGGGCGGGGCCGCGCTGTTCGGCATCGAATCGGCGCCCGTGGGGCGTCGAGGGTTGTGGGGCAGTTTCACCAGCATGGGCATCGGCATTGGCGGGATTCTCGGCTCAGCCGTGTTTGCCGTGGTCAGCGTGGCGGCGAACGATGATCTTGCCGGTTTTGCCTGGCGCATTCCGTTCTGGCTGGGCGGTGTGCTGGTGCTGATCGGGCTGTATGCGCGGTTGCAGAAACCGGCGCAGTCGCTGGGCGAGTCGAAGGGACACGGGCGCATGCCGTTGATCGAAGCGTTGCGTGCGCGACCTCGGGCCATGTTGCTGTGCACCGGCATCGCGTTTGGCTACGTGACCATCGCCTACATCGGCAGCACGTTCTTTCTGTCCTACGCCACACAACTGGGTTACGGCAGCACCGATGCATTGATTTTCGACATCGCTTTATCGGTTGCCATTGTCATCACTGCGCCGCTGTTTGCCTTGCTCTCCGACCGTATTGGCCGGCGCAAGGTGATGATCCTCGGGGCATTCATCATGGCAGCCGGGTTCTTCGTGTTTTTCCCGTTGGTGGGGCTGAAAAGCCTGTTGGTATCGACGTTCGCCTACATCGTGATCGGTGCGTTCATGGGCGCAACGCAGGGGCCGATCCCGGCGTTCCTGGCCGAGCAGTTCCCACGGGACATGCGTTATTCGGGGATGTCGGCGGCGTACCAGATCGGTGCCGCGTTGGGTGGCGGGACGGCATCGAGTGCGGCCACGGCCATTCTGATTGCCAACAACCACAATGCGTTTGGCGTTGCGGTTTACGGGGCGGTGGCGCTGGGGATCGTGGCGGTCTGCTCGTTCTTTCTCAAGGAAACCGCGCATTTGAGCCTGGAGGAAATCGACGCGCCATCGGGCGGCGCGTCGAGCTCTGCGCCGGTGCCGGGGCGTTTGCAAACACCCTGACACCGGCATTCAGGGTCACGCCGAAAGGTGTTCGTAGAGAATCGTCGCACCGACGATCATCAGCACCACGCCACCGACGATTTCCGCACGCTTGCCGACCACGGTGCCGAGCACCCGACCCAGCATCACGCCAATGGTGACCATGGTCATGGTCGCCAGGCCGATGGCGCCAGCGGCCACCCAGATGTTCACATCGACGAATGCCAGGCCGACGCCGACGGCCAGGGCGTCGATGCTGGTGGCCACGGCGGTGACCGCAAGAATGAAAAACGAGTGCTGACCGGGTTTTTCTTCTTCGGCTTCCTCATGCTTGAGGCCGTTGTAGATCATGTGCAGGCCCAAAGCGACGAGCAGGGTGAAGGCGATCCAGTGGTCCCAGCTTTCCACCCAGCGGGTGGCGGCCTGGCCGATGAACCAGCCGATGACCGGGGTGATCGCTTCGATGACACCAAAGATCAGACCGGTGCGCAGGGCTTCGGTCAGGCGTGGTTTGTGCAGGCTGGAGCCCTTGCCGATGGCGGCCGCGAAGGCATCCGTGGACATGGCGAGTGCGAGGAAGATCAGGGAAACAGGATTCACGGGCAATACTTCCAGTCGGGCCATGAGTCAACGACACAACCACACGCCCGACTTTCGGCATGGATGTGTCGTCGGTCTCACCAACCCGAAGGTGTTCGCACCACGGCATGTTGCCGAATATGTTGATACGAACGCTTCCGAGGGGCTCGGAAGCAGGTTACTCCCCAACGAAGGCCCGGATCATAGGCAGGCAAACATGAAAATTTCGTTAAATGCCCGGCGCGGGTTCTGTTGATCCCGCAGGGATTCGCAACTCGGCGCACAACCCGCCTTCAGGCCGGTTGTACAGCTGCAAGGTGCTGCCGATCTTGCTCACGATCATCTGCACGATGGCCAGCCCCAGACCCGCGCCATTGGCGTGGCCCTCGCTGTAGAAACGTTCGAACAACCGCGCATATTGCTGCTCATCGATGCCGGGGCCGGCATCTTCGACGCTGATCGACACCGAACCGCAGGCCTGTGGCTGCACCTGAACCCGCACATCGCTGCCGGGCGGGGCGAAGTTCAGCGCATTGGTTACCAGATTTTGCAGAGCGATGGCCAACGCCACCGGATCGGTATCCACCGGGCAGTGATGGTCGCTGTCGAGGATCAGTTCGACGTCTTTTTCCAGGGCCAGTGGCGTCAGCTCGGCCAGCTCCTCGCGCACCAGCGCGGTCAGTTCGACGCGGGCGTTTTGCGGGGACGCCAGACGCGGTTCGATGCGCGCCATGGTCAGCAACTGGCTGGCGATGCGTGTGGCGCGATCCACGGCGCTCACCAGAAACTCCAGCGCTTCCTCGCGCTGTTGCGGGGTGTTGGCCAACTGCGCGTTCTGCGCATGAATCCGCAGGATCGCCAGCGGCGTGCGCAATTCATGGGCGGCGTCGGCGATAAAGCGTCGCTCCCGGGCCAGCAGGTTGTCGATCTGTTGCAGCAGGCGGTTGAGCGCGGTCTGCATCGGCTCCAGATCCTGGGGCAGGGGGCTCAGGTGCAGGGGTTTCAGGGTGTCGGTGTCGCGGCCGCGAATCGATTGGGCCATGGCCCGCAACGGCTGCAAGCCCCAGCCGATGGCCAGCCAGATCAAAATGGTCAGCAGCGGCACGCCGATCAGGCTCGGCCACAGGGTATGGCCGACGATGCGGGTGATCAGGTCCTGGCGGATGTCGTCGCGCTCGCCGACCCAGATCAGCAAGCCTTGTCGCGGGTCCTGGAGCAGGAAGGCGCACCAGTCGCGACCGTTCTCCATCAGGTCATGGGCGCCGAGGGTGGCGGGCGGTGCATCCAGAATCGGCGCTTCGGCCGAGCGCATCAGCAACTGGCCGTCGTTGCGCCAGACCTGAAAGGTCAGCCGCGTCTCGTAGGGATGCGCCGCCTCGCCATCGCCGTCACCGTCCCGGCTCATCGCCTCGTCGAAGGCCTGATGCAGACGCTCCCAATCGTTGTCGCCGGGTGCGCGCTGGGCCAGCACGCCTTGCAGCAGGCGCGCACTTTGCGCCAGTTGGGCGTCGTAGATTTCTTCGATTTCGTGGTGGCTGTAGCGCAACACCGCCCAACTGATCAGCACATCGCCGAGTAAAACCAGAAACAGCACCGGCAGCAGAATTCGTGCGCGAATCGAGTTCATGGTTTGAGCTCCACGACGTAACCCACGCCGCGCACGGTGCGGATCAGCTCGGCGGAAAGTTTCTTGCGCAGGTTATGGATCAGCACTTCCAGGGTGTTACTTTCGACCCGTTCCTGCCAGCCGTACAGCGTGCGCGACAGGCGTTCGCGGGTGACCACTTTGCCGGGGCGGGCCATCAGTTGATGCAACAGTTGATATTCCATCGGCGTGACCACCACCGTGCTGCCGCGCCAGGTGACTTGCTGGCTGATCGGGTCGAGGCAGACGCCGGCGTGTTCCAGCACCGGTTGCGCACGACCCTGACTGCGCCGCAGCAAGGCACGGATGCGTGCCTTGAGCTCGTCGACATCGAACGGCTTGACCAGATAATCGTCAGCGCCGGCGTCCAGCCCGGCGATGCGTTCGGCGGTGCCGTCGCGGGCGGTGAGGATCAGCACCGGTAAATCATGCTGGCTGGCGCGCAATTGTTGCAGCAACGCCAGGCCGTCGAGCCTTGGCAGTCCGAGGTCGAGCAGCAACAGATCGAAGCTTTCGCTGCGCAATGCATGCAGTGCACTGACGCCATCCTGCAGCCAGTCGAGGGTGTAGCCCTCATTGCTCAGGGCGACGCGGATGCCCTGGCCGAGGGCGCGGTCATCTTCGACCAGAAGTAGGCGCATGGCATTTTCTCTGTGGGAAATCGGGCGCGTGTCCGGCGGCATCATGCCGCTCGCCTTGCTGCCGTGGCAGCCCCAGCGCCGGCGAAGATGTTACGACTCGTTGCCAACTAAGCTTTCGTTAAGCTTGGTTTTGCACAGTGAGGCCTTTCCCATCCAGCGAGAGTGCTTCCATGCGCAAACTTGTGCTGTTGTCCCTGATTGTCGCCAGCCCCCTGGCCGTCGCCGGCCCGCAATGCACCACGGCCGAACGTTCGCAGTGGCAGGACCAGAAGGCGTTTCAGGAACAGCTGAAATCCCAGGGTTACGAAATCAGCAAGTTCAAGGTCACTGACGGCAACTGCTACGAGATCTACGGCTTCGACAAAGACAAGCGCAAGGTCGAGATCTACCACGATCCGGTCAGCGGCAAAGCGGTGAAAACCGAGATCAAGGGCTGATGCCACGGGAGTCCCTGCGCCTCTGGGACCCGGTGGTGCGGGTGTTTCACCTGTCCATCGCCGGGGTCTTTGCCGCCAACTACTTCTTCAATGAAGCCGGTGACGACTGGCATGTCTGGCTCGGTTATTACGCCATGGGCTGGCTGCTGGTGCGTCTGGTGTGGGGATTCGTCGGGCCGCGCAGTGCGCGCTGGTCGGACTTCTGGCCGACGCCGTCACGGCTGGCGACCCATGCCCGGTCGCTGATTGCCGGGCGGCCCGAGCATCGTCTCGGGCATTCGCCGATTGGCGCGCTGGTGATGATCGCGATGCTGCTGGCGATGCTGACTGTCGGTGTCAGTGGCTGGGCCATGGAAGAAATCGATGCCCTGTGGGGCGCCGACTGGCCGTTGCAAGTCCACGAAACCGCCGCCGACGCCTTGCTGGCGCTGGTCATCGTGCACATCGCGGCCGCGCTGTTTGAAAGTGTTCAAGTGCGCGACAACCTGCCGTTGTCGATGCTCACCGGGCGCCGGCGTCGTTTGCCGGACGATCCGGGCCCGTGACAGGGATGTCCTTTCGATGGTTTGCCATCTCGTAACTGCCATGAGCTGCCTATGCGTGCCTTGTCCTTTCGTTTGAGATTCATCGTCGCCGCGCTCGCCGTGAGCCTGATTTTTATCGCGGCGTGGCGCAGTCACCCGGAGCATGTGCTGGCGCCGTTCGCGGTTGAAACGCCTGCGCACCAGGCTTCGGCCAATGCGGCCGAACCGATGTACAGCAGCCGTTTCGTGTCCTCGGAACTGGATGATTTTGTGCACTCGTCTTCGCTCACCGCGCTGCCCGGCGGCGACCTGATGGCGGTGTGGTTCGCCGGCTCCCGCGAAGGCGCCGCCGACGTGCAGATCCGCACCGCGCGCTACAACGCCAAAACCGCAGAGTGGGGCGCCGAACAGGTGCTGGCCACGCGCGAATCCACCGTCGCCGGCACCCAGCGCTACATCCGCAAACTCGGTAATCCGGTGATCGCCCTCGCGCCGGATCAGCGTTTGTGGATGTTCTACGTGTCGGTGTCCGTCGGCGGCTGGGCCACCAGTGCGATCAACGTGATGGTTTCCGATGACCTGGGGCGCAACTGGACGGCGCCGCGACAGCTGATCATCTCGCCGTTCTTCAACATCAGCACGCTGGTGCGCGCTGCGCCGGTGTTCCATGCCGATGGTTCGATTGGGCTGCCGGTGTATCACGAGTTCATGGGCAAGTTCGCCGAGTACCTGTACCTGAGCGCGGATGGCGCGGTGATCGACAAATTCCGCATCAGCCGGGGCAAGCATTCGTTGCAACCGACCATCGTGCCGCAGGACGAACGCCGCGCCGTGGCGATGCTGCGTTATGCCGGTGAAACCCATCACAAGGTGCTGGCCAGCCGCACCGAAGACGCCGGGCAGACCTGGAGCGAACCCTATCCGCTGGAACCGGCCAACCCCAACTCGTCGCTGGCGGCGGTGGGCACGGCTGATGACGGTTTGCTGGTGGCGCTCAATGACCTGCGCGACGGTCGCTTCAAGCTCAGCCTGTACGGCACCGATGCCAACCTCAACGACTGGCGCAACGTGATCGAACTTGACCAGTCGCCCGATCCCCTCGGCCAGCCGTTTTCGCCCGAGGCTTACAAGGCAATCATCGGCGAAGGCTTTCGCGCTTCAAGCGGCGCTCAGCGTTTACCGCTGGAGCAACGTTTCCTGAGCAACCTCGACTACCGCGTGTGCAAGCCAGAAGGCTGTGAATTCGAGTACGAATACCCGTACTTCAGCCGTGGCAGCGATGGCCTGTATCACCTGGTTTATTCCTGGAACAACACCTTCATCAAACATGTCAGCTTCAACGATGCCTGGCTGGCGGAGCGCCTGTGATGCTGTTTCTCTGGCAAGCCCATTTGAGTTTCATCCTGCTCGGTTTTGTTTTGCTGGGTTCCTTTCAATTCACCCAACGCTGGCGTCCGTGGCTGTTGCCGACGCTGGCACTGGTCAGCTTCATTCCGCTGGGCGGCCTGCCGCTGGCGGCGTATGTGCGCAGCTTTACCGATGATCTGGCGATTACCACGCTGGTGTTGCTTGGCTGGGCCGCGTTGTTGCGCCTCGGTGTGGTTCCTCAACTGAAACCGCTGACACGGGGCCAGATTCTGGGACTGTTCGTGGTGCTGACGGCGCTGTTGTACCCGGCGACGATGGGCCTGACCTATGTCGATCCTTACCGATGGGGCTTCAATCCACGGCCGATGATCGTGGTTGTCGGGTTGGCGACTCTGGTGCTGTTGTGGCTGCGTAACTCGCTGGGTGTGGCAATGCTGGCGCTGGCCACGTTGGCATTCGCGCTGCGCCTCAAGCCTTCGGAAAACTACTGGGATTACCTGATCGACCCTTTGCTGGCGGGTTATTGCCTGATTGCCGGTTTCGCATTACTCGCCAAAGCAGCGTGGCAACACCTGCAATCCGAACGAACAACACAGAGGTAAACGATGGGGTGGTTGCAATCGCGTCGCCTGCGCTATGGCGTGGGCGCGACAGGTCTGGCGTTTCTGCTGTTTGCCTTGCTGCGACTGGTGTTCTTGTTCTGGTTTTCCGGGGTGGATGCCACGCAGTTCTTTGCCGATCCGCAATGGCTGCAAACCCTGGGCATCGGTTTTCGTTTCGACCTGAGGCTGGCGCTGTTGCTGGTGCTGCCATTGGCGGTGCTGGCGTGGCTGCCGCGCTGGAATCTGACCACGGTGCCGCTGTTGCGCGGCGTGGGCCGGGTTTATCTGTTGCTGGCGTTGGGTCTGATCGGTCTGGTGTACATCATCGACTTCGGCCATTACGCCTACCTTGGTGTGCGGATCAACGCCACGGTGTTGCGTTATCTGGGCGATGCGCAGATCTCGCAGCAGATGGTCTGGGAAACCTATCCGGTATTCTGGATTGCGCTGGGTTGGCTCGCCGTTCTGGCGCTGTGGTTCTACGGTTTTGTGCGGCTGGAACGGCTGACGCTGGCTCGTGAACCTCGGGTGATTCGTCGCCGCTCGGTCGCGATAGGTGCCGGTGTAGGCGTCGTGGCCGTCCTGCTGGCGCTGTTGGGCCGGGTCGACAAACTCAACCTGGAAAACCCGGTGCCACTGCGCTGGAGCGATGCGTTCTTTTCCGGCAACGGACAGATCGCCGCCGTGGGCCTCAATCCGATGCTGTTCCTCTACGACACGCTCAAGGCCGGGCAGGCGCAGTTCGACGAGGCGCAGGTGCGGGCGCATTACCCGGTGATCTCCCGTTATCTGGGTGTTGATCGACCAGACGCGCAAAGCCTGACATTCGGACGCCGGCAATCCGTGCAGCCCTACAACGTCGCGGCCGAGCGGGCGCCGAACGTGATGTTTGTCATGCTCGAATCCCTGGGCACCAGCGCGGTGGGCGCGTATGGCAACCCGTTGAACCCGACGCCCAACCTGGATCGGCTGGCGAACGAGAGCTGGTTCTTCAAACACTTCTACGTCCCGGTCACCGGCACCGCGAAAACCGTGTGGGCAAGCATCACCGGCGTCCCCGACGTCACCCGGCAGGAGACCGCCACCCGTCATCCGCTGATCACCAACCAGCACACGCTGATCAATGCCTTCACTGATTACCAGAAGCTCTACATGATCGGCGGCAACGCCGGTTGGGCCAACATCAACGCGCTGATCCAGCAAAGCATCGACGGCGTGCGTCTGTACGAAGAGCGCGACTGGCGTTCGCCACGGGTAGATGTGTGGGGGATTTCCGATCTGGATCTGTTCAAGGAAGGCGACGAGATTCTGCGCGCACTGCCCAGGGACAAACCGTTTTTCGCCTACGTGCAAACCTCCGGCAATCACCGGCCGTTCACCATTCCCCGGGACAACGACGGCTTCGAGGTCAGCAATCTGTCGCTGGAGCAAGTGCAAAACGCCGGCTCACGCAGCGTCGAGCAATACAACGCGGTGCGGCTGCTGGACTTCAACATCGGTCGCCTGATGGAACTGGCCAAGGCCGGCGGCTATTACGACAACACGATTTTTGTGTTCTTCGGCGACCACAACACACGCATCAGCCGCATCCCGCACATGCCGCCGGCCTTCGAACAACTGGGGCTGGAAAGCAACCATGTGCCGATGCTGATCCATGCGCCGGGGCTGCTCAAACCGAAGGTGATTGAAGAGGCGGTGGGGCTCGCCGATCTGTTGCCAACCGTGGCGGGCATGGCCGGCGTGGCTTTCGACAACCGCGCCATGGGCCGCGATCTGCAGCAGCCGTCGCCCGAAGGCGAGCGGGTGGTGCCATTGGTGTTGCGCGAGGGGACATTCCCGCTAATCGGGGGGGTGACCAAGGATCACTTGCTGCAAATGCAACACGATGGCAGCGCGCCGACGTTGCATGACCTTAAGTCGGCGACACCGCTGGAGAACGTCGCCGACGCACATCCCGAGGAGTTTCAACGACTGGTCGAGCTGACCCGGGGACTGCATGAAAGCGCACGGTTGATGCTGTATCGCAACGTGCGTTGACGGCCCTCTCTCGATGAAAGAGGGCCGCCCCGGTTTCAGGTGTGATGGATGTCGCGATCCTTGGTTTCCGGCATGAAGAAGATGCCGAGAATCGCCGTCATCACCGCGATGACAATCGGGTACCACAAGCCGTAGTAGATATCCCCGGTGGCCGCGACCATCGCAAACGCCACGGTCGGCAGGAACCCGCCGAACCAGCCGTTACCGATGTGGTACGGCAGCGACATCGAGGTGTAGCGGATGCGCGCCGGGAACAGCTCGACCAGCCATGCGGCAATCGGGCCGTAGACCATGGTCACGTAGATCACCAGGACGGTCAGCAGCAGCAAGACCATCGAGTAATTGGTCTTGGCCGGATCAGCCTTTTCCGGGTAACCGGCTTCTTTCAGCGCGGTGCCGAGGCTGGCGGTGAAGGCGTCGTTGCGGGTCTTGAAGTCAGCGGCCGGCATGGCAGTGCCTTCGAAACTTTCGATGACCTTGTCGCCGATGCGCACCTGGGCCACGGTGCCCGGTTCCGCCACCACGTTTTCGTACGGGATCGCCCGTTTGGCCAGGATGGTTTTCGCCAGGTCGCAGGAACTGGTGAATTTGGCCTTGCCCACCGGATCGAACTGGAACGAGCACTGGTCAGGGCTGGCGACCACTTTGACCGGGTTCTTCTCCTGAGCGATGAACACGTCGGGGTTACCGTACTGGGTCAGCGCGTGGAAGATCGGGAAGTAGGTCACCGCCGCCAGAATGCACCCGGCCATGATGATGCCCTTGCGCCCGATGCGGTCGGACAGGCTGCCGAAAATCACGAAGAACGGCGTGCCGATCAGTAACGAACCGGCGATCAGCAGGTTGGCGGTCTGCGGGTCGATCTTCAGGGTTTGCAGCAGGAAAAACAGCGCGTAGAACTGCCCGGTGTACCAGACCACCGCTTGCCCGGCGGTGCCGCCGAGCAGGGCCATGATCACGATTTTCAGGTTGTCCCAACGGGCGAAGGATTCGGTCAGCGGCGCCTTCGACGCCTTGCCTTCGGCCTTCATTCTCATGAACACCGGCGACTCGTTCAGTTGCAGACGGATGTACACCGACACCGCCAGCAGCAGGATCGACAGCAGAAACGGAATCCGCCAGCCCCAGGCCTCGAACGCCTCGGTGCCCAGCGCCGTGCGGCAAGCCAGAATCACCAGCAGCGACAGAAACAGCCCGAGCGTCGCCGTGGTCTGAATCCACGAAGTGAAATACCCGCGTTTGCCCTTCGGCGCATGCTCGGCCACATAGGTCGCCGCGCCGCCGTATTCACCGCCCAGCGCCAAACCTTGCAGCAGTCGCAGGGTAATCAGAATGATCGGCGCCGCGACCCCGATGGTCGCGTAACCCGGCAGGAACCCCACAATCGCCGTCGACACGCCCATGATCACAATCGTGATCAGAAACGTGTGCTTACGCCCGATCATGTCCCCCAACCGCCCGAACACCACCGCTCCAAACGGCCGCACCGCAAAACCGGCGGCGAAGGCGAGCAGGGCGAAAATGAAGGCCGTGGTCTCGTTGACCCCGGCGAAGAAGTGCTTGGCGATGATCGCGGCGAGCGAGCCGTAGAGGTAGAAGTCGTACCACTCGAAGACCGTGCCGAGGGACGAAGCGAAGATGACCTTGCGCTCCTCCTTGCTGACACTGTGGTGCGGATGCGGCGCACTGCCGGTGGACATGCTGTCGAGTACGGCCATGGGGGTTCTCCGTCGTGCTTGTTGTTATAGGCCGGAGCACTTCATCAACGTCGCGTACCCGAGGCCTTTGGCTGATGCTGGAGCAGGTGATTCGTGGAGCGTGCACAGACTCTCGACCTCGCGGGAGGGCGGGGTTTCTTTGAGCATAATTGGGTTCTGTTGGATGTCCACCCGACGAAATTTGGGCGTGGCCGGATGCTCACCGGCGCATGACCTGTGGGAGCTGGCCTGCCAGCGATGACGTGCGATCAGACAACATCCATGTTGAATTGATCGGCCTCATCGCTGGCAGGCCAGCTCCCACAGGGTTTGGCGATGCTCGGCGGGTTATTCCGTCGGCACGACGTTATCCAGCACCTGATTCACCGCCAGTTCCGCCAGCATCACGATCTGCGCGATGCCTTGTGCGGTTTTGCGGTGGGGGCCTTCGAGGAGGTCGACGAAGTTGTTGAGCATGACGTTGGCCGAGCCCAGGGTTTCGACGGCGTCGGCGAGCAGGGATTCGGTGTTGCTGGCCGGGTTGGTCTGGTAGAGGCGGTTGGGGGAGTAGGGCGCGGCCATCATGTGGGCTGATATCGGGCCGAGGTGGTAGTCGAGGGCGCGGTTGGCGGCTTCGTTGAATCTCTTGGAGTCAGGGCATTCGTAGGGAGAGGTTGGGTCGGTGATGCTGGCCGGTTCGGTGACCGGAGGATTCGGTGTAATTTTGAACATGTTCATTCTTTTCCTGTTTTGAAGCCGCCAGACCCGAGCTACTAAACAGGGGTGGAGGCAGCTGTGCGCAGGTTAGTAGACCGGGGAAAAGAAGAAAGCCGGCGTGCCCGGGGGCACCCTACGCACAGCCACCATCAAATCCAGGTATGGGAATACCTGACTGACAGACACCTGTGCACTCTTCAATTACCAACGGGCTACTAAACCCGATCACTGCGAATCAGTGACCCGATCCAAGTTACCGGCCGACCCCAGGGCGCACAAGCCGGCGGATTCTGGCGTAGCCGTAGGCTCTGGCGCAAGGATTTGTGGGCAATTGCGCGTAACTTCAGGTGTCTCTAAACGCATGCATCGAAACATGTTTATTGGCCCACAAAACACACTGAAACATCCGTCAGAACCAGCCCCGAAAACCGCCATGGCTTCAATCCCGCCGCCGTGTCTGTAAACTGGCCGCCCGAAACGGCGCGCGATGGCGCCGTCCTCACTGCCAGCGAAGGACTTTCCCATGGCCAACCAGGACATCACCTACACCCCGGACCCGGATGCAGACTCGATCTCTTCGGACGTGACCGAATTCAACGGCATCCTGATGTCGACCCAGATTCCTACCCGTGCCGACGGCAGCCTGGAACTGGGCGACGTCACCGCGCAAAGCGAATGCACGTTGCAGGCGCTGAAAGTCGCGCTGGAAAAGGCCGGCAGCTCGATGGACCGCGTGCTGCACCTGACCATTTATCTGACCGATATGGCTGATCGCGCCGCGTTCAACGAGGTGTACAAGCGCTTCTTCGCCAAGCCATGGCCGGTGCGTGCGGCGGTTGGCGTGGCGGCGCTGGCGGTTGAAGGAATGAAGGTGGAAGTGACCGCGATGGCCGCGAAGGCCTGATTCAGCCCCGTGACACTTCTTCCTGTGGGAGCGAGCCTGCTCCGGGCGGCGATCCGACGATAGCAGACTGTCAGTTGATAAAGATGTTGACTGATTCACCGCAATCGCGAGCAGGCTCGCTCCCACAAGGTTATTGGGTGTTTGCGGAATTTATGTTTACTTCCCTGCAGAGACAGGGCTGATCGAAAGCTGCCACCCGGCAGCACAGGCGTGCCGGCCACGCGTTTCGCGGCTACAATGCGCGCCTCGACCGTGACAGCCTGACTAAAAACTATATATGTCCTTGCCCAAACATCACCTGGAACTGCTCAGCCCCGCCCGTGACGTGGCCATCGCCCGCGAGGCCATCCTGCATGGCGCCGACGCGGTGTACATCGGCGGCCCGAGCTTCGGTGCGCGCCATAACGCGTGCAACGAGGTGAGCGAAATCGCCGAACTGGTGGAATTTGCCCGTCGCTATCACGCGCGCATCTTCACCACCATCAACACCATCCTGCACGACAACGAACTGGAGCCGGCGCGCAAGCTGATCCATCAGTTGTACGACGCCGGCGTCGATGCGCTGATCGTCCAGGACCTGGGCGTGATGGAGCTGGACATTCCACCCATCGAGCTGCACGCCAGCACCCAGACCGACATCCGCACCCTTGAGCGGGCCAAGTTCCTCGATCAGGCCGGCTTCTCGCAACTGGTTCTGGCCCGTGAACTGAACCTCAAGGAAATCCGCGCGATCGCCGATGAAACCGATGCCGCCATCGAGTTCTTCATCCACGGCGCGTTGTGCGTGGCATTTTCCGGTCAGTGCAACATTTCCCACGCGCAGACCGGGCGCAGTGCCAACCGGGGCGACTGCTCCCAGGCCTGCCGTCTGCCGTACACCCTGAAAGACGAAAAGGGTGGCGTGATCGCCTACGAAAAACACCTGCTGTCGATGAAGGACAACAACCAGAGTGCCAACATCCGCGCGCTGGTCGAGGCCGGTGTGCGTTCGTTCAAGATCGAAGGTCGCTACAAGGACATGGGCTATGTGAAGAACATCACCGCCTATTACCGCCAGCGCCTCGACGACGTGCTCAACGATCGCCCGGACCTGGCCCGCGCCTCCAGCGGTCGCACCGCGCATTTCTTCATGCCGGACCCGGAAAAGACCTTCCACCGTGGCAGCACCGACTACTTCGTCAGCGAGCGCAAGATCGACATCGGCGCCTTCGATTCGCCGACCTTCACCGGTCTGGCGGTGGGCACGGTCGAGAAAGTCGGCAAGCGTGACATGCAGGTCATCACCCACGAGCCGCTGTCCAACGGCGACGGCCTCAACGTGCTGGTCAAGCGTGAAGTGGTGGGTTTCCGCGCCAACATCGCCGAAGCCAAGGGCGAGTTCGAGGAAGAAGGCGAGAAGCGCTACCGCTACCGCGTCGAGCCGAACGAAATGCCGGAAGGCCTGTACAAACTGCGCCCGAACCACCCGCTGAACCGCAACCTCGACCACAACTGGCAGCAGGCCTTGCTCAAGACCTCCGCCGAGCGTCGTATCGGCGTGAGCTGGCTGGCGAAACTGCGTGAAGAGCGTCTGGAACTGACCGTGACCAGCGAAGAGGGCATCAGCGCCAGCGTCGCGCTGGACGGCCCGTTCGGCGTCGCCAACAAACCGGAACAGGCGCTGGAGACCTTGCACGATCTGCTTGGCCAGCTCGGCACCACCGAGTACCACGCGACCTCGATCAAACTGGATGCGCCGCAAGCGTTCTTCATCCCGAACTCGCAGCTCAAGTCGTTGCGCCGCGAAGTGATCGAAGCGCTGACCGCCGCCCGCGTTGCCGCCCACCCGCGCGGTTCGCGCAAGGCCGAGACCACGCCACCGCCGGTGTACCCGGAGGCGCATCTGTCGTTCCTGGCCAACGTCTACAACCAGAAGGCCCGTGACTTCTACCACCGTCACGGCGTGAAGCTGATCGACGCGGCGTACGAGGCCCACGAAGAGGCGGGCGAAGTGCCGGTGATGATCACCAAGCACTGCCTGCGGTTCTCCTTCAACCTTTGTCCGAAACAGGCCAAAGGCGTGACCGGAGTGAAAACCAAAGTCGCACCGATGCAGCTGATTCACGGCGATGAAGTGCTGACCCTGAAGTTCGACTGCAAACCGTGCGAGATGCATGTGATCGGCAAGATGAAGGGCCACATCCTGAATCTGCCGCAGCCGGGCAGTGTGGTGGGGCATATCAGCCCTGAAGACCTGATGAAGACCATTCCTCGGGCTCCGCACTGATTAGCGGGCAATAAAAAACCGGTGACGAACGTCACCGGTTTTTTTATGCCTGCCAGAAACTCAACTGGCTTCGTAGCGCGATCCCGTTGGCGGCGCCGCTTCGCCACTCAACGCGTCGACCATCGGCGGATGTTCCTGCGCGGCCTGACGCAGATCCTCGGTCACCCGCAGCTCGGCGCCAGTTGGCGAGAACGTCGCTGCCGCCGCAAACGGCGCCGGGTTGGCCGGCACCGGACGCTTGCCGCGACGCCAGAAGAAGAACGTCACCATGGCCAGGTTGACCAGCGCGAAGGCCCAGAAAAGACCGGTTTCGCCATGGGTGTTCATCGCGGGCGAAATCAGCAGCGGGCTCATCGCCGAGCCCAACGAGTTGATCAGCAACATGCCCTGAATCATCGGCACCAGTGTTTCGACCGGCGCACGGTCGGCAGCGTGGCTGACTGCAACCGGGTACAGCGCGAACACGCCGCCGCCCAACAGAAACAGCATCGCCGCGAGCATGGCCGAGGACAGCGGCACCAGCACGATCACCAGCGACAGCACGGTGCACGCGGCGCAGAGCACGGTCAGCACTTGCAGGCGATCCTTGCGGTCGGACCAGCGCCCGACCGGGTATTGCAGGAGCATCGCGCCGAGGACCGTCCAGGCCATCATGCTGCCGACTTCGCCGACGTTCAGGCCGATGCGTTGCAGGTACAGCGGCAGCAGGGTGTAGATCGCCGCGATGGTCACGCCGGAGCCGAAGCAGCCGACCAGTCCGGTCGGCGATACGCCCAGCAGCGCCCGTGGCTTGAGCGGTTCGACCTGTTCCAGCAACGGCGACACCCGTGGCAGGATCACGATCGGCAGCACCGACAGGGTCGCGAGCATGCCGGCGACCATGAACGGCGCGGTGTCGCCCAGACCGGTGATTTTCCCCAAAAACGCCTGTCCCAGCACGCCCGCACCGTAGAGGACGATCATGTACAACGCCAGCAGACGCCCGCGAATCTTCGCGTCACCGGCCAGCAGCAGCCAGCTCTCGATTACCAGAAACACGCCGACCGTGGCCCAGCCGTTGATCAGGCGCAGGACGACCCAGCCCCAGGTGTCATAAAACAAACCTTGCAGCAGGATGGTCGCGGCGATCAGCGAGGCGAAGCTGCTGTAGGCACGGATATGGCCGATGCGCAGGATCAGCCGGTCGTTGAAGATTGCGCCCAGCGTCAGGCCGATGAAATAGGCCGAGGACACGATGCCGATCATCGTCGCCGATTCGCCGGCAGCGCCCAGGCGCAGGGTGGTCAAAGAAGACAGAAAGCCGTTGCCCAGAGCAACGATGAAGAGCCCGAGCAGGGGCGCCAGCGCCATGGCCAGCAAACGCGGTGTCATAAAAACCTCAAGTGATCGAACAGCGGAACGTGCGCCTCTGCGCATGCGAGTGCCAAGCCGAAGTGTGTTGAAGACAAGCGACCGCCGAACGGGCAGGACGATTGAGCCTGGCGCACTTCGTGAAAGTGGCCGGCTGTTCAAACCTGAGGGTTGTCATGGCTGCGGGCAGGCGCCGGTCGGGCGACTGCAAGAGGAGGCGCGATTTTAAGCCTTGTGCGGCGTTTGCCAAGGTGCCGGGCCTGCGACGTTGGGACGCAGGCCTCAGGCACGGTCGTTCAGGTTTGGGCCCGGTGCATTCATTCCCGAGTATTTTGCCGCCCCGGCGGTTAGCATGGCGGCATAACAAGTAACTGATGGACCGCATCTTGATCGAACGACGTCAATTCAGCGGTGGCATGAAGGGCAAGAACCTTCGCTACCTGAACGAGCCTTCCTCCGGGGCGGGGCGCATGACCCGTACCGGGTTCGTGCTGCTGGAGCATTTTTCCCTGCCGGCCTTCACCCAGGCGCTGGACACCCTTGTCACCGCCAATCTGCTGCGCCCCGGTCTGTTCTCTACACGCACCTTCGGCCTGAGCGACGGCGAAGTGATCAGCGATCTGGGGCTGGTGATCCGCCCGGATTCACGGCTTGAGGCGAGTGTGTTGCAGGAACTGGATCTGCTGGTGATCTGCGGCGGTTACCGTACGGAATTGAAGGCCAGCGATGAGTTCATCGGTCTGCTGAAAATGGCCGCCGAGGCTGGCGTGTTGCTGGCCGGGTTGTGGAACGGTTCATGGTTTCTGGGGCGGGCAGGGGTGCTGGAAGGGTATCGCTGTGCGATTCACCCGGAGCATCGGCCAGCGCTGGCGGAAATCTCCAAGGCCACCCAGGTCAGCAGCGAGCCCTATGTGATCGACCGCGACCGGTTGACCGCTTCGAGCCCGTCCGGTGCGTTCCACATGGCACTGGACTGGATCAAGGGCCTGCACGACAAAGCGCTGGTCGAAGGCATCGAAGACATTCTGGCGTTCGAGGAGTCGCGCTACCGGCGGATCAAACCCACCGAAAACATCAGCGTCAGCGCGCCGTTGCGCGAAGTGGTGAAGCTGATGGACGCCAACCTCGAAGAACCGCTGGAGCTGGAACAACTGGCGGTGTACGCCGGGCGTTCCCGGCGTCAGCTGGAGCGGCTGTTCAAGGAACAACTGGGCACCACACCGCAGCGTTATTACATGGAACTGCGCATCACCGAGGCCCGGCGTTTGCTGCAACACACCGAGCTGTCGCAGGTCGATGTGCTGGTGGCCTGCGGATTCGTCTCGCCGAGCCACTTCAGCAAGTGCTACAGCGCCTATTTCGGTTATCGGCCGTCCAAGGAAAAACGGCTCGTCAAATGACGAGCCGTTTTCAGGTAGATCTTCAGAGGTGATCGGCGTCGATGATTGCCTTGGCGAAGGTCTGCGGACTTTCCTGCGGCAGGTTGTGGCCGATGCCGCCGTTGATCAGACGGAACTCGTACTTGCCGGTGAAGCGTTTGGCGTAATCCTCGGGCGCCGGGTGCGGTGCGCCGTTGGCATCGCCTTCCAGGGTGATGGTCGGCACGCTGATCGAAGGCGCGGTGGCGAGTTTCTGCTCCAGCGCCTCGTACTGGCTTTCACCCTGCACCAGGCCAAGGCGCCAGCGGTAGTTGAACACGGTAATGGCGACGTGATCGGGGTTTTCCAGGGCCTTGGCGCTACGGTCGAAGGTGGCGTCGTCCAGCGCCCATTTCGGTGAGGCGGTCTGCCAGATCAGCTTGGCGAAATCGTGAGTGTTCTTGGCGTAACCGGCGGCACCACGGTCGGTGGCGAAGTAGAACTGATACCACCATTGCAGCTCGGCCTTGGGCGGCAGCGGATTCTTGCCGGCGGCCTGATTGCCGATCAGGTAGCCGCTGACCGACACCAGCGCTTTCACTCGCTCCGGCCACAGCGCCGAGACGATATCCGCCGAACGTGCGCCCCAGTCGTAGCCGCCGAGCACGGCTTGTTTGATTTTCAACGCGTCCATGAAATCGATCACGTCACTGGCGAGCGCCGCAGGTTGACCGTTGCGCACAGTCTTGTCGGAAAGGAAGTGCGTATCGCCATAACCCCGGGCATACGGCATCAGCACCCGATAACCCTTGGCCGCCAGAATCGGTGCGACTTCGTCGTAGCTGTGAATGTCGTAGGGCCAGCCGTGCAGCAGAATCACCACCGGACCATCGGCCGGGCCGGTTTCGGCGTAGGCCACATCCAGCACGCCGGCTTTCACATGTTTCAACGGGCCGAAGGGCAGGTCGGCGCTTACAGTGGCTGCTACGGTCTTGACCGGCTCCGGTGCCGCCGGCTGAGCGTTGGCGTACGCGCCGAATTGCATCAGGGCGGTGGCGAGAATCGACAGGCCCAGCAGACGACGACGGGTGCTGCCGGTAGCGGTGGTGTGCAGTGCGTGCTTCATGGTCAGGCTCCTTTGCAATCGGCGGGGATGGGGTTCTGGGTGAACCCTTCTGAACTGGAACCCAGTAAAACCTGTTGGTGTATCCGTGCTGTTTCGGTTTTGCTCCCGAGTTGAAGGTGTGTGTATCCGCAGGCATCCCGTACACAGTGCGATACAAATCCGCCGACCATGAAAAAGCCCCGAGGGATCGGGGCCTGGTTGTGTCGCGCTTTTCGCAAGTTCAGGCCTGGGTCACGTGCTTCGGTCCTGCCAGGGCCCAGGCGATCAGTCCCAGTAACGGTACAAACACGATCAGTACGATCCAGACGCCCTTGTTGCTCGATTTTCCTTCGCTCTTGCGTACCCGGTTGATTGCCCACAGTTCGACGAGCAAAAGAATGATGGCCAGTACGATCCACGTGGTTTCGATTTGCATGAGCTACCTCCTGATGGTCATTCGGTTAGGCGGGTGGTGAAACCGAGGGTTCATTAAATTTGCGCCCGACCTGCGTCGGGCAACCTGCACAAATCTTCTAAACGCATCGACGTGAAGCGCGGTAAGTTAGGCATCGAACCCAATTCTCCGGAGCCTTTGCGTGGACAAACGCAACTGGATCGACCTGTCTCAGGATGCCGACACCGGCATCGAGTCGATCCGTGCCCATTTCCGGGGCCATGCTTACGATCCGCACTGGCATGACAGTTTTCTGGTGGGCGTCACCGAGCAAGGGGTTCAGCAGTTCGATTGCCGGCGGGTGCGGCATTTCAGTACGCCGGGCAAGATCTTCATGCTGGAGCCGGGGGAGATCCACGACGGGCACGCGCCCACCGAGGAAGGCTTTACCTACTCCATGCTCTATCTCGATCCGCAATGGCTGGAGCGCGAGTTGCTGGCGCTGTTCGAGCAGGCGCCGGACAACCGCCAGCTCGGATTCGCCGACACCCTGAGCCAGGATCCGCGACTGGCCACTTCCATCAACCAAGCCTTTCAGGCCCTGCATCATGGCGACCTGCGCATCGTCCGGCAGAGCGCCGTCGACCACTTGCTGGGGGCTTTGACGTCCCACCTCGACTGGCGCAAGCGTCAGGCGTTCGATCCACGCTTGCCGCGCGTGGCGCAGGTGGCGCGGGACTATCTGCATGCCCATGCCTTCGAAGACATCGGCCTGGATGATCTGGCCCGGGCTTGCGGGGTGGATCGCTTTCGTCTGACCCGGGCCTTCAAGTCGGCGTTCGGGCTGGCGCCCCATGGCTACTTGATCCAGTTGCGACTGGCTCGGGCCCGGCAGATGCTGGCGCGAGGCGAAACGCCCGCCGACGTCGCCAGTGCGCTGGGATTCGCTGATCAAAGTCATCTCGGCCGCTGGTTTCGCCGCGCCTATCACCTCACGCCCGCGGACTACCGCAAGCGCTGCTCAAACCTTCCAGACTGAACCCTGCTAAACACGGGTTGGCTGAGTGTGCAGGGGTGATTGCCCCGTTTATTGTAGTGTCAGGTTTTCGATACAAACCCGACGAACGGTCGATTCGAACGTTTGACGTCAAAATGATGGCCACTTAACATCGCGCCACTAATTTGATATCACTTTCGTCTCGAGGGATCGAACATGTCCTTACCCGCCCTCGTGGCGAGGTTGTGCCTGGCTTTGCTGTGCCTTTCTCCACTTGATGCTGTATTCGCTGCACCCACCCCCGGTGACACCGACCTGATCCGCGACCGCCAGAACCGACTGCTCGAAGAGCAGCAGCGGCGTCTCGAAGAACTCAAGGACCTGCCGGGCAAGGAAGCCAAACCGGTTCAATCGGCGGCGCCGACCGACACCCGCTGCTTCCCGATCAAGGACATCGAACTCAAAGGCGCCGACAGCCTGTCGGAGAGCGACAAGGCGCACCTGCTCAAGCCTTACATCGGCCAGTGCCTGGGCGTGCCGCAGCTCAACGAACTGCTCAAAGTCATCACCGACCACTACATCGAGAAGGGGCTGGTGACCAGCCGTGCCTATCTTCCACAACAGGACCTGTCCGCCGGGCACCTGAAAGTGCTGGTGGTCGAAGGCAAACTCGAAAGCCTGAAAGGCGCCGAGAACAGCAAGCTGTCCGAGCGTGAGCTGTCGATGGCGTTTCCCGGCAAGGCCGGCGAACTGGTCAACCTGCGCGAGATCGAGCAGATGGTCGATCAGCTCAACCGCCTGCCGTCCAATCAGGCCAAGATGGAGCTCTCGCCGGGCCAGAACGTCGGTGGCAGTGATGTGCTGGTCAACAACACCCCGCAAAAGCCCTGGCGTGTCGGGTTGTCGCGCAGCAACGACGGCCAGCGCAGCACCGGCGAGCAGCAGTGGGGCACCACCTTCGACTGGGACAGCCCGCTGGGCCTGGCCGATCAGTTGAGCCTGCGCGGCGGTCACGATGCGATGACCGACCATCAGCACACTTCCAACAACGCCATGCTCAATTACAACTTGCCGTGGGGCTGGTGGAACTTCAGCTACACCTACAGCCAGAGCGAATACCGCTCGCAGATCGCCGCCAACGGCTACAACTTCAAGCAGACCGGCGACAGCGAAAACCATCAGTTCCGTGCCGAGCGTGTGATCCACCGCGACGCCGTCAGCAAGACGTCCCTCAGCACTGGCCTGTCGTACCTGCGCAGCAACAACTTCATCGAAGACAGCAAACTGCGCCTGAGCAGCAACCGCATCAGCGAAGCGCAGTTCGGCTTCAACCACGGGCGGCGGATCGGCAGCGCCTTCGTCAACTTCGATGCCGGCATGCAGCAGGGCATCG